>JBGTJT010000274.1:0-4105 GCA_041744995.1 Pirellulales bacterium
GGAATCGGTCGCCGAACCGCGCATCCGCACGCTGGCCGCCTTGCCGGCTGGCGGTTGAAAATTGCGGAGCATGTTCGTTCATCAATTTGAATCACGGAGGCACTGAGGGCACAGAGAAGATCAGTAAGCCGATCGTCGCACGTCAGCCGATTGGAGCAGTTATTCAACCACGAAGTTCACGAAGGACATAGCTGATTGATGGCAGATCGCTAGCTGTCAGCTATCAGCTTTCAGTAAGGAAAAACGCGGTTCCTGATTGCTGACGGCTGATAGCTGCCAGCTAACGTTGCCGCCACTGAAGTTGTCGAGGTTCGTTAACAATATACAAAATTGGAACTACTGACTTTTTTTGGGAGAACCTTTCGCCATGCAACATCCATTTGCCGGTATCGTACCGGCCCATTCTTCGACCGAACCGCGCGCCGACTTCGTCGGCCGCCGCCGTGTACTCAAGCAACTGCTCGTGTCGCTGCCCGCTGTGGGCGGGCTTGGCCTGGCTGGCCGCGCGGTTTTTGCCGCTGATCCACGTGCCGGCGATGTGCAGGACTTGAAGCACCAAGCCTACCTGGTCATGCCGCACGACTTGCGCGACATGACGCCGGAACTGCGCGAAAAACTACAGGTCAACGGCCAGCTTGTCCGCGGCTATCGCGGCACGGGGCAACTGCAAGGCAAGTCGGGCTGGCTCGCCTGGTGGACGCCCGAGCAGGCAGGGGCCGCCGCCAAGGCCGACAAAGTCGCCGAAGTGCTGCCGATCGATCCGGCCAACAAGGTCGGTCCCGACGGCGCCCCGAGCAAGCTCCGCACGCTCAATGTGCAACTGCAACCCAACGACTGGACCTGGAAGCCTGTGCCCGCGCCGAATACTTATCTGCCGGCCGCGGAAGTCGTCGCGCAGTTGCAAGCCGTGATGAAGGACATGAACGTGCAGATCAACGCATTTGGGTCCGCTCTGAAAGTGCGGGTGCTCGACAACAATGTGGAAGAAGTGGTGGCCGCCCTGAAACAGCATCCCCAGGTGGCCGTGCTAGAATGGGATCGGCCTATTACGACCTTTGCGGAGGGGGAAGAAGGCTAACTACTGAAGCTACTTTACTTGCCGCAGTAGTCGATGGCGCGGGCGATTTCGCTTTTGAGATCGGGCCGGCGGACGATGCGATCGATGTAGCCATGTTCCAGCAGGAACTCGCTGGTCTGGAAGCCGGGCGGCAGTTCGATGCGGATGGTGGCCTTGATCGTCCGCGGTCCGGCGAATCCGATCAGGGCCTTCGGCTCGGCGAAAATCAGGTCGCCCAGCGAGGCAAAGCTGGCCGCCACGCCCCCCATGGTGGGATTGGTCAGCACGCTCACAAACAGGCCGCCAGCGGTGTCGTAACGGGCCAGCGCCGCGGAGACCTTGGCCATTTGCATCAGCGACAGGATGCCTTCATGCATCCGCGCCCCGCCGCCGGAGCCGCTGACGATGATCAGCGGCAGGTTCTGCTCGGTGGCGCGCTCGATCAGCCGGGTGAGTTTCTCGCCTACGACCGATCCCATGCTCCCCATGATGAAGGCTGAGTCGGTCACGCCGACTGCCACGCGACGGGCGCGAATCATGCCCGCGCCGACCACGGCCGCGTCGCGCAAGCCGGTCCGCTTCTGCTCGGCGACGAGCCGCTCCGCGTAGGGCTTTTTATCTTTGAAGCCGAGCGGGTCGCACGGCTCCAATTCGCCAAACCACTCCTCGAAGCTCCCCTCGTCGAGCAACTGGCCGATGCGCTGCTGGGCCGTCACGTAGAAGTGATAGTCGCATTCCGGACAAAGACCGCCGTGCCGCTCCACTTCCTTGCGGAAGACGGTCTCCTGGCAACCGGGACAGCGCAGCCAAAGTCCCTCGGGTACGCCGTGCTTCTTTCGTTTCATGCTTGGTGTGCCCAGCGCAGCGATATTCTCAATGCTTTCCGCCATAGTCATCTGGCCCATCCTACTTTGTTTCATCGCCGACGGACATGTCGCCCGACCGTTTCCGCCCGTTGCGTCCGGCCTGGCAGGCGGAACTCTTGGCGAGTTCCGCTACCTTTCATTACGATGCGGACGCTTCCGCGCCCACGCCGAACGTTTGCCAGGTGCCGCAGGAGGCCGAGGTCGACTTCATCACCTCCGGCGGCGGCTGACGACACAGGCAGGCTTGCGCCAAACTGGCCAGCGGCTCCGGCACCACCAGCCCTACGACCCCATGTTTATGCTTCTTGACGATTTTCGCCAAGACCTCTTCCACGCGGCGGCGGGCCGGCTCAACCATTTCCCCCTCGGGAGGGCAGATCGTCTCCGGATGCTCGCGCCACTGCTTGAATACCCGCGGCTGCTTGCGTTTCACCTCTTCCAGCCGCATCCCTTGCCAGAGTCCGTGATCCAAATTGCGCAGTTTCTCCACTTCCTTGTATTTCACGCCCACCCGCTTGGCGACTGCCTCGGCGGTTTCCAGCGACGATTGGCAGGGAGAGCAGTAGATGATTTCGAGGTGGGCGTCGGCCAACTCTGCGCAGATCGCCTCGACCTGCTCGTTGCCGGCTTCCGATAAGGGGACGTCGAGCGTTCCCTGGATTCTGCCCTCGCTGTCAAAAGCGGTCGATCCGGGACGGATCAGCACAATCTGCAACATAAAGAGTTCTCGTGATAAGTTATTGTCCCGCAGCAGCTTCGGTAAGCCGAGCGATGCTGTGGGCGTACGAGTCGGTCTTAAAAATGGCGCTGCCGGCCACAAACCAGTTGGCGCCTGCCTGGGCGCATTGAGCGATCGTATCGAGATTTACGCCGCCGTCAACCTCGAGAATCACCTCGTCGCCGAGTTTTTTCCTCAAAGCGGCTAGCTTTTCCAAGGCCACCGGTTCGAACTTCTGTCCGCCGAAGCCGGGCATCACGCTCATCACCAGCACCAAATCGCACAGATCGAGACACTCTTCGATCTGCTCAATGCCGGTCGGTGGATTGATGGCGATGCCGGCGTTGGCGCCGGCACGCTTGATTTGTTCCAGTACGCCGCGGGGATTGTCGGTCGCCTCGCGGTGAATGGTCACACTGGTGGCCCCGGCTTGCACGTATTGTTCCACGTACTGCTCGGGATTGGAGATCATCAGGTGGGCGTCGATCGGCAAGCCGCAATAGCGTCGAAATGCGGCGACCAGCGGCAAGCCGTAGGTCAAATTGTCGACGAAGTGCCCATCCATCACATCCAGATGCAAGATCCGCGCACCCGCCTGCTCGACCTGTGCGATCTCATCGGCGAGATGCCCAAAGTCGAGCAGCAACATCGACGGCGCGATCACGACCGGATCGGCGGCCAATTGCGAGAGCGATTCAAGGTGCGAACTTGCCACCAACAATTACGTCCTCGGCGGGACGTCCCTGGGAATATCTTGCCTGGCGAACCGTCCGGCAAGCGTTTATTTTAACCACGACCGGGTTTCGCGTCTGCGCTGGCCGATGGGGAAACGGAAAACCCGACACAAACCTTTGTACAGCATTGGGTTAATCGTCGAACTCGGGGGAGTGGGGCAGCTCTTCCAGGCTGCCCAGCCCAAACATGCTGAGGAATCGGCCGGTGGTGGAATAGATCGTTCGCCGCGGCTTTTCTGCGGTTCGCTCCAGCGTGAGCAACTGCCGGCGGACCAACTGATTGAGCAGGCTGCCGCTGGGGCGGCCGCGCATCTCCGACACCTCCTGTGGCGTGATCGGCTGGTTGTAGGCGACCAGTGCCAACACCTCAATCGCCTGCTGCGACAGCTTGGCCTCCTTGGTTTTGCCGTAGAACCGGTCGCGGACACGATGGTATTCGGGACGAAGTCTCAGCCGATAACCCCCTTCCTGCCGCACAACCTCCATCGCGGCGTGCTGCTCGGCGTACTCGGCGTTGAGCGACTCGACCAACTCGGCGACGTCGTCCGGCTCGACGCCGCGGATCTGCTCGGCGATCTGCTCGCTGCCGGCGCCGCGATTATCCGGCTGACCGACAAATAAAATCGCCTCGAGCACCGAGCGGGGGGTGATCGGCGTTGGATCGTCGTCCTCGCCCGGCGGCTCGCCGCCTGCTTCCATCTCTTCGTCCGCGTCGACCTCAAGCTCATCC
>JBGTJT010000275.1:0-9693 GCA_041744995.1 Pirellulales bacterium
GCCGGTCCGGAGACGCTAAGCCGTACCAACCTGGGCGCGCTCTCCCCTGGCGGCAAAGTCAATTTGGAGCGATCGCTGAAGGTCGGTGATCGGCTGGGAGGGCACTTTGTCACCGGGCATGTCGACCGGATGGGGCATTTGGAACTCCGTGAGGATGACGCCGAGTGGTCCACTTTCTGGTTCTCCAGCCCCGCGGAACTGTCGGTGCAAATGGTCTCCAAGGGGTCGATCGCGGTCGACGGAGTCAGTCTGACGCTGATCGACGTCGAAGCGGCCCGTTTCAGCGTACAATTGATTCCTCATACCTTGAGCGTCACCACGCTTGGATTATTGCAGCCGGGCGACGCGGTCAATCTGGAGACGGACCTTCTGGCGAAGTACGCTCAGCGAGTACGATAGGTTGGACGGCCGTGACCGTCGATCCTTCGCACCCTTTACCGGCGGCCTTCGCGGCTTGTCGCACGAAACGAACGTAGAGCATGTTGCAGCCCAAACGACAAACGGTTTCCTACCTGACGCGCCGCTTCAAGGAAGTGGGGCTGGAACCGGCTACACGGCATGGTCAGAACTTCCTGATCGACATGAACCTGCAGCAGTTGCTGGTCGACCGGGCCGAACTGACCGATCAGGACGTGGTACTCGAAGTCGGCACCGGTACCGGCGCGCTGACCCATCTGATGGCGCTGCAAGCCGCGGCGATCGTCACCTGCGAGATCGATCAGCGGTTGTATCGGTTGGCGCGCGAGGAGTTGGCCGACTTCGACAACGTTGTGTTTATCAATCACGACGCACTGCGGAACAAGCACAACTACCGGCCGGAGGTGATCGACGCGGTCGCCGCCCAACTGGCCGCGGCCCCCGACCGCCGCTTCAAGCTGACGGCGAACCTGCCGTACAATATCGCTACGCCGGTCATCAGCAACCTACTGCTGTGGGAAAACCTGCCGTACTCGATGACCGTCACCATTCAAAAGGAAATGGCCGAACGGATTGTCGCCGCACCGAGTACCAAGGACTACGGCGCGCTGAGCGTCTGGATACAAAGCCAATGCCGAGCGGAACTGGTCCGCATCATGCCGCCGTCGGTGTTCTGGCCTCGGCCGAAGGTGGAGTCCGCGATTATCCACCTGGAGGCTGATCCCGCCTTGCGGTCGCGGATTCGCGACGCACGTCGATTTCATGAGTTCACGCGCAGTATGTTTTTTCATCGCCGCAAGTTCCTGCGAAGCGTGATTCTCAGCGCCTACAAGAACGAACTCAGCAAGCCCGAGGTCGACCAGGTCATGAGCGAACTGCACTTGCGGCCCGACCATCGAGCCGAACAGCTTTCGGTGGAAGAGTTGCTTGCGCTGTGCGACGCGCTCGATTCGGTCGCGGGCAGGTCCGCCGCAGGGTAGCAAAGAGCAGCACGTTTCGAGTATGCTGGGAAGCTAACCCAGGGAGCGACTCCATGAAATTCATCGAAATGACCGGAGCGACGTTGCGCCGGCTGGTGCAGGTCGACGAGATTACGGTCCACGATCTGGAATCGTCCGGAATGGAGGACGACAGCATCGTGCGGATCAATCAGCAAGGCGACATCGAAATCCGCCGCCACGCGCATTGGGACGTATTGGGCGGCCTGTTGGGCGAGTTCGAGGATCGGATCAAGGAGGCGACCGGACTCGACTGGGCGTAACCTCAAGGTTCGAGAAGGGTACAATCAAGACGGAAGTGTTTGCACGCCTGGTGGCGGCCCCGGTCTTCAAAACCGCTGGGAGTTGTGTAACCACGGCTCCGGTGGGTTCGATTCCCATACACTTCCGCCATTTTAACCCGCCTGGAAATCAAAGGCTTCGCCGGAAACAACCTCCCGCGTTTTAATGGCACGAAATTCAACATTGCTTTATAATGCAGGGAGATGCACGGTGGCTGCCCGAGGAGAATGCAAGTGTCAGACGAACGAAGACGACAAGAGAACCAGGCGACGTTTCGTCGGCTGAAATGGGAGATCGATAGTCGCTATCCTTCCGGTCACTTCGTTTCGATTGACCGTGGCGGTATTCTTGCAGACGCCCCCGATTTTCCCGGCATAATGGGCGCGATCCGTGAAACTGGCAACGATCCTGAACAGGTTCTCATTGTCCAGGCCGGCCGGGAGTACCCGGAACGAGTAGTTGTTTTTCTTCGACCGGAACCCTTGCGTGATCGACAGACCCTTCTTGGGTTATGCGAGTGACGAGGTATTTCACGCCTGTCAAGCGAGCCATTCCAGCTTGAGAGGTCTCGCGGGGCTTCCACTGCTGAGGGAATTTGAGTACGGAGGGGATGCAAACGTTTTTTGGATACGAAATAGCGGATAACAGTTCTATCTAAGCCGAGTCGAATCATGCGAGCTATTTTCCTAATTGTGTGTGTTTGCTGCCCGGTGCTGTTGGTATCTCGGGCCGTGGCCGAAGAGGCCGCTGCTGAGGCTGCGGCGGAAGATTTTAAGAACAACGCCCTGGCCCGCTATGTCGCGCTGCCGGACGACAGTTACGGCTGGACCAAACGCCGTGAAGGCAAGATCGGCAAGGGAACCTATGTCGAACTGACGCTCACCTCGCAAACGTGGCGCGGCATCACTTGGAAACATCAACTGTTTATCGTCAAGCCGTCGACGATGAAAGCCGACGCCCAGCACGCCCTGCTGGTCATCGAAGGGGGCCGTTGGAGCGACGGGTTGGATCGGCCGACCGACGACGATCGGCTGCCGCGTGAGGCACCGATCTTCGCCGAACTGGCCGAGCAGTTGCAAACGCCGATGGCCGTGCTGTTACAGGTGCCGCATCAGCCGATCTTCGACGGCAAGGTCGAGGATCAGATTATCGCCTACACGTTTGAGCAGTTCCTGCGAACCAAGGACGATACCTGGCCGCTGCTGCTGCCGATGACCAAAAGCGCAGTCCGAGCGATGGACGCGGTGACCGAGTTCGCCGCCGAGGAGTGGTCGCTGGAACTGAAGGAATTCACCGTCACCGGCGCTTCCAAACGGGGCTGGACCACCTGGCTGGTGGGAGCGGTCGACCCGCGCGTCTCGTCGATCGCGCCGATGGTCATCGATACGCTCAATCTGGCCGAGCAACTGCCGCATCAACTGGCCGTATGGGGCGACTACTCGCGCCAGATCCACGACTACACCGACCGCGGCTTGCACAAGCATTTGGCCACCGAAGCGGGGCAAGCGCTGCGCGAGATCGTTGATCCGTACAGTTTTCGGGCGCTGCTCAAGCAGCCCAAGCTAATCATCATCGGCACGAACGATCCCTACTGGGCGCTCGGCGCGCTCGACTTTTATTGGAGCGATCTCGTCGGCGAAAAGTACGTGCTGTACGTGCCGAACAATCATCACGGGTTGAATGACTATCCGCGAGTGCTGGGCAGTATCACAGCGCTGCATCATCGCAATGGTTCGGGCCGGAAACTGCCGACGCTTGATTGGAAGTTCTCCAACAGCGGCGGCAAGCTGGCGTTGGCGATGCAAACCGATACAGCGCCGGAAAAAGTTCGCGTGTGGATGGCGACGAGCAAGACCCGCGACTTCCGCCAGGCGCGGTGGATCCATGCCGATCTGGCGCCCCCTGGCGAGGACGGTCGTGGCGAGTACTCGCTGGATATCCCCACGACCGGCTATCTGGCGATGTTCGGCGAATGGCAGTTCGCCGGAGAGAGGATGCCGTATTTTCTCTCGACGAACGTCAAGATGGTTTCCAACAGCAGCCGAGTCGAAGAAGCTGCTCCGTAACGGCAACTACCGACCCACCGCCATCGGCCAGACGGGCAACTGGGCAAGCAAGTCCGGATGCGCCCCGTTGAGCCAGACGTATTGCTTGTCCGCCCATCCACCCAAGCATTGCCGACGGCGACGTCCGCCGGTTGATAGGGATTGGCGTACGCTTGTTCGGAAGCGGAAGCGGCGTAAGGATTGATCTCGTGAGCGGACATTCGTTGGCCCCTTGAATGCTGACGGCGGCGACCGCCGCTAGGGGAATAGCTTACCGGATGGGAACGGAGTCGGCAACAGTTTTTCCGCGCGGTCGTGTTTTCTGCGCGATCGCCTTTTCACGGGCTCGTCTCGGCAAAGTGGCATCCTATTCGCCGGTGGGCTACAATGAAGGCCCGGTTCATCATCTCACCATATTGAAGGCCCTGCCATGCTCCGCCGATTTGCTCTGCCAGTTTCACTCTTTTCACTCGGCCTGCAGATCCTGCTTTTCTCCTCCACTTCGCAAGCGGCAGAGCGTGAGACCGCCGAGCGGCCGAATATCCTGTGGCTGAGCGTCGAGGACATATCCGCCCACTTGGGTTGTTACGGCGACAAGTCGGCTCACACGCCGGTACTCGACAAGCTGGCCGAGCGAGGCAATCTGTACTCGCATTGCTACGCCACCATCGGCGTTTGTGCGCCGGCTCGCTCGACGATCATCAGCGGCATGTATCCGCCGTCGATCGGCACGCAGTACATGCGCTGCAACGGCAACGTGCCCGACTTTGTCCGCGGCTTCCCCGAGTATCTGCGCGAGGCGGGATACTACTGCACGAACAATTCCAAGACCGATTACAATTTCAACCTGCCGGGCAAGGCCTGGGACGAATCGAGCGGCAAGGCTCACTACAAGAATCGCAAGCAGGACCAGCCTTTCTTCGCCGTGTTCAACTTTACCGGCACGCACGAAAGCCGCATCCGCCAAGGCGCCGGCGGACATGCTGGCGCCACGCGGCGGCTGACCGGCCAGCAACGGCAGGATGCCGCGACGATTCCGATTCCGCCGTATCATCCCGACACGCCCCAGGTGCGGCAAGATTGGGCCAGGCTTTACGAACTGATTACCGGCATGGACTACTGGGTCGCCGACATGCTGAAGGAATTGGAAGAAGCGGGGCTGGCCGATGAGACGATCGTGATCTTCTGGTCGGATCACGGCACCGGTATGCCGCGGAGCAAACGCTGGTTGTACGAATCGAGCACGCATGTGCCGTACATCGCTTATTTTCCCGAGAAGTACCGGCATCTTGCCCCGGGCGAACCGGGCGAAGTGATCGACCAACTGGTCAGCTTCGTCGATTTCGCCCCCACTACGCTCAGCCTGGCCGGCGTCGAGATACCCGAGCACATGCAAGGCGTCGCGTTCCACGGCAAGCAAGCGGGCGAGCCGCGGGAGTACGTGCATGGTTTCCGGGATCGGATGGACGAGCGGATCGACATGATCCGCTCGGTTCGCGACAAGAAGTATCGCTATATCCGCAACTTCATGCCGCACTTGCAGTACGGGCAGCACATCTCGTACATGTTCGAAATGCCGACCACGCGAGTTTGGGCGCGCATGGCGGCGGCGGGCGAGTTGAACGAGGTACAGTCGCGATTCTTCACCGCACCGAAGCCGGTCGAGGAACTCTACGACGTGGAGGCCGATCCGCACGAGATTAATAATCTGGCCGGCGATCCGGCCCACGCCGAAACCTTGCAGCGACTGCGCGGCGAGTTGAGGCGGTGGATGCTCGACATTCGCGACGTCGGCCTGCTGCCGGAGGCGGAGGTCCGCAGCCGCTTCGACAAGCAACCGCCGTATACGACCGTACGCGAGAATCCGGAATTGCTGCCCGTCGAGGAACTGTATGATGCGGCCACGCAGTGCGTGCAGACCGAGGCGACCACCAAGGATCTGCTGGCCGCCTGCAATGCCGAAGAAGCGGGCGTTCGCTATTGGGGACTGATCGGCATGAACCTGCAAGCGGTAAGCGGCAAGCTCGACAAGCAGGCCGTTTCCGATACTGCCAAACAGCTTGCCGAGAGCGACCCCTGCCCCACCGTGCGCGTCGTGGCGGCCGAAGTGCTGTGCAACACGGGCCAAGTCGATGCGGCACTACCAGTATTGGCGGAAGCAATGAAAGACAACAACGGCTGGCTACGGCTGCAGGCGATCAATGTGATTGATCGTCTCGACGAACAGGCCACACCGATCCGCGATGCCTTGAAAGTCCGACCCAGCAGCGATCGCCAGGCCGACGGCTATGTCGATCGCGTCCGAGAGAAGACGCTCAGCGACCTGAAGAAGTGATCGAAATTCTCTCGCCCGACTGTTTCACCAATAGGAAAATGCCCCGTGCGAACTCTCATTTGTCTGCTGCTTGGGATTTGCGGTTGCTCAATATTGCTATCCGTCGCGGCCCATGCCGAGCCGCCGCGGCCGAACGTGATTCTGCTCATGGCCGACGATCAGGGCTACGGCGACGCCGGCTTTCAGGGACATCCGACGCTCAAGACGCCGCATCTCGATGCGATGGCCGCCGAGGGCCTCGTGCTCTCGCGGTTCTATTCCGGCTCGCCGGTCTGCAGTCCCACCCGAGGCAGCGCGCTGACCGGCCGACATCCTCACCGGTACGGCATTGTTCATGCCAACAGCGGACGCATGAAGCCCCAGGAGGTGACCCTGGCCGAGGTGCTCAAGTCGCAAGGCTACCGCACGGGCATGTTCGGCAAGTGGCACTTGGGCACGATGACCAAAACGGTCAAGGATGCTAATCGCGGCGGTCCTGGCGGAGCGAAGCATTATTCGCCGCCGCAGGACAACGGTTTTGATGTCTGCTTCGCCACCGAATCGAAGGTTCCCACCTGGGACCCCGCGATTCGCGGCGGAAAGTCGGAGCAATGGTGGGATCCGATAAACCAGCCTGACGACGCACCCCACTACGGCACGCGTTTTTGGAACGAACGGGGAGAGGTCGTCGAGCGGAACCTGCGTGGCGACGCCTCGCGGGTGATTATGGACCGCGCGGTTCCGTTTATCCGGTCGGCCTCGGCGGACGAGCAGCCGTTCTTCGCCGTCGTCTGGTTTCATGCCCCGCACTTGCCCGTGGTGGCCGGCAAGGCATACACCGACATGTACCCCGATGAGAACAAGTATACGCAGCATTACTACGGCTGCATCACGGCTATGGACGAGCAAGTTGGGCGGTTGCGGGCCGAACTGCGCGAGCTTGGCATCGCGGAGAACACGATTGTCTTCTACTGCTCCGACAACGGCCCGGAAGGCAAGCACGGCCAGGCGCCGGGCAGTACTCCCTTTCGCGGACGCAAGCGCGACGTCTATGAGGGAGGCGTCCGCGTGCCCGGCATCGTCGCATGGCCTGGCCGCATCGAAGCGGGCGAAACCGATTTTCCGACTTCGACGCTGGATTACTTTCCCACGGTGGTCGAGTTGCTCGGCCTTACGCTGTCGGACGTCTTGCCGGACGAGCGGCCGATCGACGGCGTGAGCATCGCGCCGCTGTTGGCCGGACGGCAGCTTGTCCGCGACAAGCCAATTCCGCTGCTGCTCTCCGGCAACGAGGCGCTGATCGGTCCGCGCTACAAGCTGGTCCGCTACAGCCAAGGTCAAGATGAACTGTATGACATTCCCAACGATCCGCGAGAAGCGAACGATCTTGCCAAGCAGATGCCCGAGGTGGTCCGCGCCATGCGGGCGGAGTTCGACCAGTGGCGCGCCTCGGCGAAGGCTTCCGCCGCGGGCGACGACTACGCAAACGACTAGAACAACTAAAGTCTATGCCCGTTGCCGAAGCTGCCAGCTTCGGCTGCGTGGCCAATGCTAATTGCTTCTTAGACACTGAACCAACCTCAGGAATCTGATCCATGATACCGAAAGCGGATGCAAACCAGGCGACACGTCGTACATTTCTCAAATCTCTCGGCGCTGCGACAGCGATGGCTGCGACCGCTCCGGTGTTCCTGCACGCCGCGGACAAGACCGGCAGCAAGGCGGCCACGGTCGGTGAGAAAGAGTTTATCTACGAGTGCCAGCACAATTGGGGCAAGTTGCCAAACCACGTTCACTGGGGCAACACGCACGGCGTGGCCCTTGATAAGCAAGGCCACATCTACATTAAGCATCAGAACAGCGGTGCCGAGGCGATGGACGCGATCGTCGTGTTCGACTCCGCCGGTAAGTTCGTCCGCAGTTTCGGCAAGGAGTATCACGGTGGCGGCCACGGCATCGACATTCGCGAAGAAGGCGGCCAAGAGTTTCTCTATCTCTCCGACGTCAAGAATCGGTGCGTTGTGAAAAGCGATACCAAGGGAGAGCATGTCTGGAAACTGAGCTTTCCACAGGAAGCGGGCGTTTACAAGAACATCAATCAGTTTCGGCCGACCAACGTGGCTTTTGCTCCCGACGGCGGTTTCTACATCGCCGATGGCTATGGGGCGCACTATATTCACCAGTACGATAAAGACGCCAAGTGGATACGCACTTTTGGCGGCGAGGGCGCCGAACCAGGCAAAATGAAGACCCCGCACGGCTTGTGGCTCGACAATCGCCCGGGCCGTGAACCGGCGCTGGTGGTGGCTGATCGAGCAAATGCCAGGCTGCAATACTTTGCGCTCGACGGCGAACATCAAAGTTTTGTCGACGGTTTTAGCTTCCCGGCCGATATCGATCTCCAAGGTGAAGTGCTGCTGGTTCCCGACTTGCACGCTCGGATCACGCTGTTGGACAAGGACAATCAGGTCATTACGCATTTGGGTTACGACCCCGCATGGACCACCCGGGCGCTGGCCGGTTTCAAGATGCGCGGCAATCCGGCCGATTGGGTCGAAGGCCGCTTCGTTCATCCGCACGACGCGGCGTTTGACACGGATGGCAATATCTATGTAACGGAGTGGGTTGCCACCGGCCGGGTGACCAAGCTGGTGAAAGTCTGAGCCAATGCCCGAGCTTCCGGAGGTCGAAACCATGCGGCGGGGGATCGCTCCGTGCGTGGGCAAGAAAATCTTGCGGGTGGAGCGCCCTCGCTGCCGCAAGCGGCCCATTCTGATTACGCCCGCCGCGCCGGCGCTCAACCGCCGACTCCAGGGTCGCACGATCGCGGCGACCGATCGGCTCGGCAAACGGGTGTGCGTGCGGCTCGATACGGGCGACACGCTGCTGTTCGAGCCGCGGATGACCGGTCTGGTGCTGCTGGCCGATCCGCCGACTAGCGAACATCTGCGATTGCGGCTGCTGCTGGGCGACGGCAGCCAGTTGCTCTATTGGGATCGCCGCGGGCTTGGTTCGGTGCGGCTGTTTTCGGCGGAAGAACTGGCCGGCCTCTACCCCACGGAGAAACTCGGTCCCGACGCCCTGGCGATTACGGCGGAGCAGCTCCGCGGGCGGCTCAAAGCGAGCCGACGCGAGATCAAGGTTGCCTTGCTCGACCAGCGAGCGGTCGCCGGCATCGGCAATCTGTACGCGGCGGAGATCCTGCACGTCGCGGGCGTCCATCCGCGGCAGCGCTGCGACCGACTGCGGATCGCCGACTACGAAGCGATCCACGCAGCCATGCAGGCTGTGCTGCAAGAGGCGATCGCCCATGAAGGATCCACCCTCTCCGACGGGACGTATCGCAACGCCTTGAATCAAGCAGGCGGCTACCAGAATCACCATCGCGTGTACGATCGAGTCGGCCAGGCCTGCGGCTGCGGTCGTGGCAAGATCGAACGGATCTTACAGGCCCAGCGCAGCACGTACTTTTGTGCGGCCTGTCAGCGGCGCGGCAACAGCCGCCGCTCCGGTCTGGTGGCCGATGCTTAAACTGCTAGCGATTGTTGGTATTCTGCCGCGGAGTTGTATAATGCAATTTGACGACGGCTGCGGCCGCCCCTGCCCTTCCCTTCAGCGTGGAGCATAAAAATGTCCG
>JBGTJT010000276.1:0-9318 GCA_041744995.1 Pirellulales bacterium
CACCGGCGCGTCCGGCGGCTTTTCGCCCTCCATCATCAAATGCAGCATCCGGGCGGCTTCGTAGCCGACCCGTTCGTAGCCGAATTCCATCGCCGTCAGCGCGGGCCGCTGATGCTCGCACAAGGTTTCCTCGTTATGGCAGGAGATGATCGCCACGTCCTCCGGCACCCGCAAGCCGCGGCGGTGGCAGGCCTGCACCAGCAGACGCCCCATCCCTTCATCGGAGATATAGACGCCGACCGGCGGTTCCCACCCTTCCACCGAGCGCTGGATCGCCGCTTCGGCTTTTCGCCAGCTCGCCACGTCGCGCCAGGGGTTTTGCGGAAACGTCGCCCACGCGCAGTCGAACCCCGCTTCACGGACCTCCCGGCGGAATCCACGCACGGCCGCGGCCTGGGCCGCGGCCTGGGGGGGAGTCAAAGCGGCAAAGTTACGCAGACCGCGGGAGAGCAGATGCTCGGCGGACTGCCGTCCGGCCGCCTCGAAGTCGGCGTACACGCTGGGGACTTTGTCCCTGACCGGCGAACTTGCCCAGACGTTCACTAGCGGCAATTTCAACCGGGCCGCCTGCTTATACAGCGCGTGGTGCGCGCGGGCGATGATGCCGTCGTACGGGACCGCCTTGCCCCGCAGCGGTGCCAGCGTGTCGTGCGCGAACTCGTCGATGATCGAATACCATCCCTGCTCGCGGGCGTATTGCTGCAGACCGGCGTAAATCCCGGCGTGCCGCTTATACGGCCACTGCAGGTCCAGCATGATGGCGATGCGCCGTACTTTCGCGGGCATGTGGATTTCCCGAAACACAGGATTTATTTCTCAATACCGATATTCTCCCAGCATAGACTGAAAAGCGCTTGAGGCAAGCGTTCGGCCCCCCGGTAAACGCTGGTTGAGAGAAGGGGCACAGGGAGATGGTCCCGTGGGGGCGTCGGACTCTGGGAAGTCGCCGGCCGCAATGCCCGTTATTTGGGCCCCTTTGGATCGGCGGGCGATCCGTGCCAAGCCACATTTCCTGAAATAGATGATTATTTTCCCTAATACGATGATGGCACGGGTCATACTGGATAGTTGGGCATTTTAGCGGACGGGCATCACTTGGGCGAAGTCCGCCGCCACACCGCGCCGGCCTGTTGACCAGCCTGTTGAGGCCGCCGCAGAGCCACTTTTCGTTTTGATAATCCAAGGAGAGCATATGATGAGCCTGTACCCCACACCGCGGTTTGTATTGAACCTGGCCTTGGCGGCCGCCGCCGTAACGCTCTGCACCGCGGGCTCCGTTCACGCGCAGCTCACCTGGGATGCCAACGGCGCCGGTGTCGGCATCAACAACGGCAACGGCGCATGGCTCGGCACCGACCTCTGGTGGGATGGCGCAACCAACGTCAATTGGACCTCCGGTTCCGACGCCATGTTCGGCGGTGCCGGCACCACCGGCAACGCCGGCAACATCACCCTCGCCAGCCCCACCACCGCCAACTCCATCAGCTTCGGCAATGCGCCCGGGGGCGCGTGGGGCATCGGCACCAATGGTGTCAATCTCACCATCACGAACGGCGTCACCCACAATGGCGACCGCGCCGCCACCTTCAACAGCGAGATCATCCTTGGCGGCGCGCAGACGTGGACTAACAACTCTGCCACCCTGCTCAGCACGGCCAATGGCAGACTGATCGACAACAACGGCCAACAGCTCACCGTGGACGGCCCTGGAAACATCCAGTTCGGTCAGCAAAATGCCTCCACCCAGACGTTCAGGGGTTCGGGCGATCTGGTGAAAGACGGTTCCGGGGTTCTCTTGATCGGCGGCAACAACTCCAACCAAGCACTACCCGCCGATCGATTCACTGGCAACATCACTGTCAACGGCGGCATCCTGTTCTACGGAGATTTTCCGGGTTCCATGGGCACCGGCAACCTGCACGTCACCGATGGCGTGATTGAATCCCGTTGGAGTAACGGCTTCACCCGCGCACAGGGAACCGGAGCGGGGCAAATCCAGATCACCGGAGGCGAAAGCGGTCTCGCCCTGAACGGAAACACCGGCGTCACTTTCGATATCGGCGCGATCACCTGGGGCAGCGGGACCTTCAATCCGGATAAATTCATTCTTCAGAACGCCCGCTCGCAACAAAACTCCAACCTGACCCTTCATGCCAACAGCACCATCAACCTGAACGGAGCCGACCGCACCATCGTGGTCGGTGCCGGCACGACCGGCAACGCCCGCGCCCAAATCAGCGGCGCCATCAGCAACAGCACCGGCACGGCGGGGCTGATCAAGGAAGGCGATGGCAGGCTCATTCTGGCCGCCGGTGCCAGTTCTTGGAACGGCAACACCACCATCAGCGCGGGCATTCTTGACTTCACTTCAATTAACCTCAACAACATCGGCGGAGGCTCCGGGCGCAACATCAGTGTTGCCGACGGCGCGGGCGTGCGCTTCAACGCGCTGAGCAACGCCATCCTCAACCGCCTCGTCGAAACGACCAATGAAATCGGCGTCATGACCGCCACGACCTCCAATAACTTCGACTTCAGCAGCAGCACCGGAGCCAACCTGCCCAACGCGTTCCTCGGCAACTGGGCGAGCAACGGCGCGAAAGCGGAAATCAGCGGCAACATCACCCCCGGCAGCGATGGCTACAAATTCGGCGCAAAGGGCAGCAGCGGCCTACTGGGGATCCGCGACACGCTCACCGGAGCGAATGACCTGACCGTCGGTATGACCGGGGCCACCGGCATCCGCGTGAATCTCGTTGCCGCCAACACGCATACAGGCGAGACGGTGATCAACACCAACTCCAAGCTCACCATCGGCAACAACTTGGCCCTTCAGAACAGCCCGCTCAATGTTGGCTCCGCGGGCGGCACATTCGCGCTCGCCTCCGGAACCAATGGCGGACGGATCACCGGCGAAACCGAGGCGGCCAGCCCGACCTTCGGCGGTCTGATCGGCAGCCGGAACTTGATCTCTGTATTCACCAACGCCGGCGGCAACAACGAAACCAACCTCGCCGCCTCCGCCGTCACCGGCTTCACTCTCAACGTCGGCACCGGCAACACTTACACCTACTCCGGTTCCATCGGCGGCTTTGGAGCGGGCGCGGTTTCCAGCGCCGGCGGCGACTCCACATTGACGAAAACGGGGCTTGGCACCCAAGTTCTCTCCGGTGCCAACACCTACACCGGCAATACCACCATCAACGCCGGCACGCTCCTCATCAACGGCTCGACTAGCAGCGCAAGTACGGTCAACGTCGCCTCCGGGGCCACCCTCGGCGGCAACGGCACCGTCGGCGGCGCGTTGGACGTGTTCGGCACGATTGCTCCCGGGGCCAGCATTGGCCTGCTGACCACCGGCGACCAAACCTGGACTGACGGCACGACTTATGAGTGGGAAGTTAACCAGGCGGGCTTTGCCGGGGTCGATTACGACTCGATCGACGTCGCCGGGGCGCTCGACTTCTCCACCGTCACTGCCGGGGGAATCACACTGGAGTTGCTTCCGGTGACTCCCCTGGGACCGATTGGCATGAACGACACCTTCGCCCTGTGGACCTACGATTCGCTGGTCGGCTGGGACGCGGCCGTCGGTGCGCCGTCGAGCCTGTTTTCCATCCTCGACACAGGGGGCTTCAACGGCAACCCGCGCATCTACGCCGACAACCTCGACGGCCCGGGCACCATCTGGATGACCCACCTGGTCCCCGAACCGGAAGCCTTCGCCCTCGGACTGATGGGCTTGGTGGGAGTGGCCTTGCTGGTGTGGCGGCGGCGGAGTTGATAGGCACGGAACAGAGCAGCGACTTGTTGTCGGAGGCATGTTTTTAGGTGTGCGGTTTGCACTTTGTCAGATTGCTTTTAAAGGGGGAGAAACTCATGACCTCGATCAACGCTACTAGCTTTTTCAGCAAGAGCATGTTTGCTCTTGTCGCCATGCTGATCGTAGCAACCGGAATCGGCCAAGCGGCGCAGATCTACGACGGTGCAAATGGCGCCTTCAATGCGGATTCATGGAACATTTCAGCCCGTTGGAACTCCGGTGCTGGCCCTGTTCCATCGGGGACCGATGACGTTGAGATTGCATCCGGGAGAATTCCGTGGGCCGTGAACAGCACGGGCAGCTATTCAGGCGACCTCACATTGAAAACAAACTCGATTTTGGGAATCGGCCCGACGGTGGGCAATAACACCGTCAACGCGCTGGGCACTAGCGTGAATACGAGGACGATTACGATGGAATCGGGATCAAGGGTCACCATGCGTTACGGAGGAGCTTACACATTCAACCAATTGATCAATCTCACGGGTCCGGCGACGCTTCGAATGGCGGAATCAACGAGCGGTCATCACCAGACCCGAACCTTCAGCAGTGCTATTTCCGGTGCCGAATTGACGATCATCGGCGGCAACAACAACCTGGTCAATCTGAATGCCGGCAACACCTTTTCGGGATTGATACTAAATGCCGACGATCGTTATAGGGTGAGCGCCAACGCGCCTGGCGCACTCGGCCTGGGGGATGTGACGATTAACAAACGTTCCTCTGACACGCGAAGCGCCGTGCTAATCGTCAACGCCTCGGACGTGTTCGATGAATTCGCCACGCTCTATATCAATGACGGGGCGAATGGCTGGAACGACGGCGGCAGCCTTAGCTTTCCCCTCGTAATGAACTTTGACGCCACGATTGGCGATCTCTGGGTCAATGGCTCGAACCTGGGGGCCGGAGTCTACGACAACTCCGAATCGTGGCTCAACGGCAACGGCGTCTTGACCGTCACCGGCATCACCAGCGCCCCGGTCATTCCCGAACCCTCAGCGTTTGCGCTGCTCGGCCTGGCCGGGCTGTTTTTGGCCGGTGTGGCAGTTCGCCGCTCCAGAAGGCAATAGTTTACCGCTCCTCAGGTCCGCCACGACTCGGCCCGGCGGATCGACTTTTTTCACTTTTTCACCCGAGGAAAGAATCATGACCAGGAGCAAAACTTCCCGCATCGCGATTGTGATGAGCTGCACGATTTTGGCGGCTTCCATCCCAGCTTTCATGGCTGCGCCGGCCCACGCTTCGCTGGTTGGCCAACTTGGGATTCTCGACACGTCGGGCACCAATCCCACCACGGGCCTGCCCTGGGCGGCGGGCGATCAGTACCGGTTTGCTTTTCACACCAGCGAGCAATGGAACACCGCCGCCACATCGACGGACATCAATTTCTACAACAACTTGGTGCAAACTGCCGCCAATGCCTCGCCGCTGAACATCGGCGCGCCTGCCGGTGTGACCTGGAACGTTATCGGATCGACGGCACGGCAAGACCGGGAGGCTTTGGTGGCCAGCGCGGGCCGCTTGGTGATCCGCAGGCCCCAGGCCAAGCAGGCAATCTCACCTCTCAATGGGTGTACCGCGTAAATACCTCCAGTACGGCCGCTCTCGGCTACTATGCCCTCTCCGAGCCATTGACGGTCATGCAAATACCAGAACCAAAATCGATCACCCTGGCCGTGATCGGCCTGCTAGGTCTGATCGCGGTCGGCTGGCGGCGGCGACGGCGGCGATAAACGAAATCAAAGCTGGAGTGACTTGCGCCGCCACGGACGGCGATGGGGAAGGGGGATAGGATGCCGCGACGCGGGCCTTATTGGCGGCGTCCGTCGAGGGATTGCTGCGCAATGCAAAGGAAGTAACGATGAGAAGTAAACATGGTTTCACGTTGGTTGAGCTGTTGGTTGTAATCACCATCATTGGCATCCTGATCGCGCTGCTGCTACCGGCGGTGCAGTCGGCGCGGGAGAGCGCCCGGATGGTGCAGTGCAAGAACAACCTGCGGCAATTGGCGCTCGGCTGCCTGATGCACGAGCAAGTGCAAGGACATTTTCCCGCCAACGGCTTCAATTATCGTTGGGCCGGCGATCCCAACCGAGGGTTCGGTGCCGACCAGCCCGGCGGCTGGCTCTACAACATTCTGCCCTTCATCGAACAGAGCGCGCTGCGCGAGTTGGGCAAGGATCTAGACGACGCCGGGCGCCGTGCCGCCGGCGCGCAAGTGGCCGGCACCGTGGTGTCGACCTTCATCTGTCCCAGTCGCGGCGCGGCGGAGCCGTTCGACTACACGCTCGGTGGCGGTCGGTATGGCTTTATGAATCTCAATCCGCCGAAAATCACCCGTAGCGACTACGCTGGCAACGCCGGCAATCGCGAAAGCGGCTGGTGCGCATACAACACCACCAATCACACCGGCGTAATCTATTCGCGGGATGGTCTGCCGGCGGCCCTGATCCGCGACGGCGCGAGCAATACCTACCTGATCGGCGAACGCTACATCGTGCCGGAACACTACAATGCCCCAGGCAGTTCGGGAAATGATCAGGGTTGGATGTCGGGGCACGATTTCGATGTTTTTCGCTGCACCGACTATCGCGCGAACGATCCGACAACGTCCGCGATCTACGCGCCCCGCCAAGACCGGTCGGGCGTGGACGTCCGTGAGATGTTCGGCAGCGCGCACGCCGTGTTCCACATGGCCATGTGCGACGGCAGCGTGCAAGGGGTCAGCTACAGTATCGATCCAGAAGTCCATTGGCGGCTGGGCAACCGCAAGGACGGCGAATCGGCCAGCCTGGGATCGCTGTAGCAGCGCCGACTGCTTGACGCTACTAGAACCAAAGCTCGACCCCCGCGACAAACCCGTGGATTTCCACCCCTTCGATATTCAGGTAATCGTAGCCGGTGTACATCGTGGCGTGCCAAAGTTGCACGCCGAGCGTCGTGCGTCCGTGGAACAGGCTCGCTGCGCCGACCGTTCCCAAGTCGATCTCCGCGGAGGCGACCCACGGGTCGCCGAGAAAGAAATCGCCGCCGTAGGTAAAGTTGAAACCGAAGTCGCTGCCGACGTCGTCGGCCATCCAGTTGACGCCAAGTCCGGTCCGCATGCTGACGCGTTCGCTTTGAGCGAAACGAAACACAAAATTGAAGTCGCCCATCCAGAGGGAATCGATCGTATTGGCGCCGGCGTGTTCCTCCAGGTAATTGAAGGAACTATCCAACCCAAACCGGGAGGTATGTTCCCATAGCACTCGACCGCCCAGGCGGCTGAGGCTGTCCCCGTCGTCGGCATATTCGAATCGTGTTCGCAGCGCGCCGGTGTAACCGTCTAGCGGCATCTTCGGCGCGGGCATCAGATAGCCTTCGATGTCTTGCTGGTAGGGATGGGCGGGAAAGTACGATCGATAGGCGTAGTCGTCGCCAATCATTGCCGGCGGGCCCCACCAGGGCGAGGCGGCCGCATACAGAGCCATGATGCAGCAACCGCCGAAGAAGCCGATTTCGTCGTCGTCAGGGTCAGTTGAGCAATCGTCGCAGTCGTCGTCCGAGTCGGAGGATGTGAAAAGTCCGGTAAGAATCGCCCCCAAGATCGATCCCCCCTCGTCGTCGCAATCATCGTCGGAGCCGCCGCGCTGGCGGCTTCGGCTGCTTGAACTGGAAGGCTCGCGCACTTCCGACCGGACCGCGTCCAGCACATCCGCCGCTGCGCCATTGTCAGGAAGCCAGCAGACCAATGCCGCCAGCAGGCAGGTCGCTATGCGATGCTTGGTGTTTTTAACCATGCCGCTTCTCAGCCGAATTCCGTTCACGTTTCGTCCATGAGAGGGGCAGGGTACTGATTTGCTTTCTGCCCGGCAATAGCGTCTCCGAGATGACGAGGCTTGGCGAACTACAAGAAGCGAAAAATTAATCGGTTCGATTGCAATACCCTTGGGCCACCCCAACGATTAGATTGGTCTGTAGTCAAAGTTGCTGGATTTTCACCGCATCGCTATGACACGAGAGCACGCTTTTCCAACCACCCCCAGGCAGATCATGCAGTTCGCCGAGTCGCTCAGCACGCAGGACAACTGGAACGATGCGGTCGAGGAAGTGCTCGGGGGTGTGCAAGCGGAGGTTTCCGAAACAACCGCGGCGGTGGTCTTCTTTACGGCGCACCATGTGGATGCCGCTCCCCAAATTGCCGAGCGACTCTGCGAGGGCCTGGGAACCGAGAACCTGATCGGCTGCTCCTCGGCCGCGGTCGTCGGGGGCGGGCGAGAATGCGAGGACGGCCCGGGCCTGGCGCTGTGGACGGCGTCACTACCGTCGACCACGATTGTGCCGATGCATCTGCAGTTCGAGCCTCAAACCGACGGCGGGTCCTTCGTGGGCTGGCCGGCCTCGTTGCCGCCGACATTGGCTGCGGAGTCGGCACTTGTATTGCTGGGTGATCCCTTCAGCTTTCCGGCCGATCAATTATTGGAACTCATGAACAACGACCAGCCGGGGGTCGCCGTCGTCGGCGGCATGGCCAGCGCCGCCATGCAGCCGGGCGCCAATCGCCTGATTATCGGCCCCCGCGTCGAACCGGCCGGAGCGGTCGCGTTGTGGCTCGACGGCGGTTTTCAAGCGCGAACGCTCGTTTCCCAAGGTTGCCGCCCGATCGGGCCGCGATTCGTCATCACCAAGGCGCACCGCAATCTCATCCAGGAGCTTAGCGGCAAGCCCGCGTTGGCGCAATTGCAAGCGTTGTTTCCCAGCCTTGACGAGGCCGATCAGCAATTGGTGCGCGAGGGGCTTCAATTGGGTCGCGTGATGAACGAATTTCAAGGGGAGTTTGCTCGGGGCGACTTTTTGATTCGCGCGGTGCTGGCCGCCGATGAAAAGAACGGCGCCATCGGCGTCGGCGACTTGATTCGCGTCGGCCAGACGGTGCAGTTCCACGTTCGCGACGCCGCAACCGCCCGCGAGGATTTGGTCGAACTGATCGATCGCCTGGCCGCGGACGCCCCCGGCGCCCCCTGCGGCAGTTTGCTGTTCACCTGCAACGGGCGCGGCAGCCGGCTGTTCCGTCATGCCGGCCACGACGTCCAGGGCCTCCGCCGGCTGTGGCCCGAGTTGCCCGTCAGTGGTTTCTTCGCCGCCGGCGAAATCGGTCCGGTCGCGGGGACGAACTTCTTGCACGGCTTCACGGCCAGCGCGCTGTTCTTCTACGAATAGCAACGCCTCGACCGGCAAAAGGCTTGACGGCCGCCGCGGGCACAATCAACATTATAGATGCGGAGTACGTCCCGCTATTTGCTCGCTGCATTCCAACAAGGAACCACCCATGCCCCGCATCATCCGTTGCTTTTTCGCCGTCCTATTGCTCAGTGTCGTGTTGTTCGTCGGCGAACGCCCGGCCCAGGCCCAGGTCGCCGGCGTTTATTACGCACCCGCCGTCCCGGTTACGGCCTATTATGCTCCGGCCGCTCCGGTGGCCGCGTATTACGCGCCCGCCTACACCGCCTATTATG
>JBGTJT010000277.1:0-11397 GCA_041744995.1 Pirellulales bacterium
CAGGAAGATAACCACCGTGGAGACCCGCGTGGAGTGGCCGGAGAAATTCGCTCCGCGAGCCAGGCACGCCAAGGCGATCAGCCGGTAGGGAATTTGATACAGCAACACGCCGAACAGCAACAGCCCGATCGGATTATACCGCCAGGCCGACTCGACGTCGCCGGCGGCCAGGGCGATGAAGCTTCGCGTCAGCCCGCAACCGGGACAGGAAACGCCTAGATTCATTTTCATCATGCACATCTCGGGCAACCGGCCCAGCAGCGGCAGGCCGACTCCCACGCCGTCTTCCTGCACGCTCATCAGCAAGGCCGCCGCACCGACGGCCAGCGCCAAGAAAAGCCAGGTGGCATGATAAGTGGAGGAATTCATGGCCCGCGTGCTGGGGGAGTTCATAGCTGTCACCGGCGGAGTATGCACCACTCTTAACCACCGGTGATCACACCGGTGGCTCTAACCAACGCCGCTTCAATTAGCCCATCGAACCCTCAATATAGTCCAGGTTCGAACGCGCCGCGAGAACGCTCGGCGAGCATCCGGTACTCAATGCCGCTGGTAGCGCCGCTGTCGCTTCATCCGCTTGTTCGCTTCAGCACGGTTCCCGCCGAGAGACCGCATAGAGCCGCCGGTGTTTTCACCGGCGGTCAAGCCTCGCGACTTCCGCCTCGAAAAACTCCAGTTGGCGGCGGATTGCCCCGGAATGAGGTTCCTGGTTGACCGCGCGGCGTTGCGTTTTAACGGCGTCGTCGTAGCGCCCCAAGGCGAAGTAGCAGCGGCCGAGCGTGTCGAGGTAGCCCCCGGTGTTGGGACGCAGTTCGAGCGACCGCAGCGAGTACTTCAGCGCCTTTTCGTAGTCTCCTTCGGTGTTGCTGATCAACCATGCATATTGGTTGTAGGCCGTTTCGATGTTCGGTTGCAGTTTGATCTGGTGCTCGAAGGTGGCCGCCGCCTGCTCGATCAGCTTGCTGACGCGCTGCCGCTGCTCCTCGTCCAACTCGGGCGCGCGGTACATGGCGATCAGCACGTCGGCGTCGCTGGCGTCGGCCGCGACGGCTTTATCGAGCGCCTCCCACGACTTGGCGGGGTCGTTGTTGTCGCGCCAATGGCAGGCCCAAAAGTACTGCATCCGCGAGACGATCGAACCGGGGTCGCGGCCGATTCGCTGCAAGATGCGCATCACGTTGGGATCCTTCATCCCCTCGACAATCTGTTCCAATTGCTCGGCCGCCTCTTTCTCGCGCTGCAGGTCGTGCAGCATCTCCGACAGCAAGAAACCGGCCCGCACCGCGATTTCCCCCTCGGGCGGACCGATTTCGATCGACTTGCGATACTCCTGCTCGGCCCACTGGAACAGCCCCCGATCCTGCAGGTTGTAGGCCATGATCAAATGCTCCGGACCCATGCCGGGATTGAATTGCAACGCCCGGGCGGCGGCCTCGTCCGCTTGCTCGGTCTTGCCTTGCTCCAGCTTGGCCTGGGCCAGCGTGTAGAGCAGCAGCGGGCTTTGGTCGAACGCTTCGCTGAATTTTTCATGGACCGAGTCGATCACGCTCCAGGCTTTCTTTTCCATCAGCCACTCGACCAGCTTGAGCACCGACTCCTGCTCGCCCGTCTCCAGGTCGATCAGCCGCGTCATGGCGGCTTGCGCCGCCTCGGGCTGCTCGGCCGTCTCCAACAGCGCGATGTAGTACATCAGCAGATCGCGAACGATGCCGCGGTCGGTCAGCCGGGGAGACTCGCGCAGCGAGAGCGACTCTTCTTCGATATGGTCGGCCCATTGCGTCAAGGCGGCTTCCGGGTTGTCGTGCGAGGCCAAGAACGTGCGCAGCCACTTACTGCTGAGCCGGGTGTTGCGCCCGAGCGAATCGCGGATGACCGCCATCCGCCCCTCCGCCTGGTCGCCCGCCGGCCATGGCATGGCGATAATCGCCAGGGCCGCCTCCTTGCTCAGTCGGTACGATTCCTCGAACCGCACGATGCGGCACAACGCCTCGACCGCGTTGTCGTCGCCGACGGCGGCCAACTGCTTCAGCACCTCGCGACGCGCCTCTTCCTGCTTCTTGGGATAGTCCTTCATTAAGTCCTTGACCGTTTGCGAATCGCCCGGCACGATCCAATCGACGCTGATGGTGCCCAGCAGATACTTGGCCCGCATCACGATCTCGATATCGGCGTGTTCCATCGCCCGGGTCAAGGCGTCGAGCGCCGCGGGGCCGATCTGTCGCAGTTCCTTTTCGGCCTGTTCGCGAAGAATCGCCTTGGGGTGGCCAAGCTGCTCGATCAAGTCGGCGATCAACTTCTCCTGCTCGGCCACGGCCTGGGAGATCTCCGCGTCGGTCGCCTCGGCGGCCCGAACGTCCACCGACAGGCCGACCAAGCCCGCAAATGCCAGGAAGCCAATTAGCAAGTAAGCGCGCATGACGCGAATCCTCTTCTGGTTGAGCGGCACCGGCCGCTGGAATTCCACCAATTCAGCATAGCCGACTTGCCGCAATAGTGCCAACGCGGTTCCAGCGGGCAGGAAAAACTGGACAGCCGGGATGGTTGCCGCCGCGGGTGGAATCTTGCGGGGAATCAAACTTTACAAGGGCAGATAAACGGTCCTACCTTGCCTCTCGGACGATATCACCGTTGAAGTTCTCGTCCGCTAGCAACCGCAGCATGGCTCAGTCTCATGGCTTGCGTTGTGCAATCAGTCGAGCGCGGATTTCACTCAAATCGCCCTGTTGTTCCCGCAGTTTCTCCTCCACCTCGTTTGCCTTTGCTTCACGCTGCGCCATGTAGCTTTCCACCTCGTTGCGGTGACGCAGGTAGTAGGCGACTACGGCGTAGACGTCTGAGAGCGTCAGGGGCGAGTATCGCTGCACGATCGTCTCAGGAGTTGCACCACCCTGGAACGCCCTGATGACCAACTCCAATAATACGCGGGATTCGCCGACACGGATTGCGCCGGAGGAATCTTCGCGAAGCGGCGACGCTTCGGCTTGGGTGATGAATGACATGATGCTATTGACCTATGCGAGCAACTATTTTTCTGCCATCCATTTTTCTGCCAATCCAAATAGCAGAAAGATGGATGGCAGAAAAATGAGTGCGAATCGAACACTTCTTACTGTGTTCCCCTCGCCACGCGCACTTACTCAAACCACATTATAGCAATGCCCGGCCGACATTACTTG
The DNA here is from genome assembly GCA_041744995.1 of Pirellulales bacterium. GTDB lineage: Bacteria > Planctomycetota > Planctomycetia > Pirellulales > UBA7805 > JBBDLY01. The sequence goes on from JBGTJT010000277.1 coordinate 3,177, forward strand.
GTGCCTCCCGAAGTCTCCGGAGCGCGTTCGCGAAAATACTCCAGCCAGCCACGCATCAACGCACCCGCGAATCCGGCGTCGGGGTTGTCATACTCCTTGATTGTCTTGCCCCAGTAGAAGCCGATGTAGCCGTCGACGTCCTTTCGTGAGCCTTCCACGAACTGCTCGAACTCTTCCTGCCCGCAATGGAGCGGGAAGGTTTCTTCAATCACGATCGGCTTGCCGATCTGGAACGTCTTAATTGCGGCGATTGCCTTGTCGACCTCGCCCTTGCGGGGATAGACGTGGATGCTGACAAAGTCCAAGTGCTTCGCGACCGCTTCCGAATAGAACAACGGCTGCGCCTTGGGAAACGTGAGCACCCAGGGAATCGCCCCCACGGTGATCAAGGTTTGCTCGTCGTGCTTGCGAATCGCCGTGACGAGCTTTTCGACCCAGGCGGCGGCCACCTGCTCCCGCGTGCGGCTGGCCAGGTCGAGCGTGATCCGCTGCACAAAATGCTTGCCGCCGAAGGCCCCGGCCAGCCAGTCGGTTTCCTTATCCTTGCCGGCCAGGATTGGTTCGTTCATCAGGTCGTAGCAGAACACGGCGCCGCTGCCGGCGCAGGTCGCCGCGACCGCTTCCCAAAACACCGCCTGCGCCTGCCAACGGCCCGCTTCGTCCAGCGCGTCGTACCACTCGGGCACGTCCTGCTTGTGATAGCAGCCCAGCCCGGTGAGATCGAGATACAGCCCGGTCTCCTCGGCCAGCTTGACCAACCGGGCAAGCTGCCGCAGCGATTTGTCATTAGGCTTGTCAGCCGCCTCCAGAAACGCGGCCACTTGCAGATGAATGCGGACCACGTTGGCGCCGAGATCCTTCATCTCGCGAAAGTCCTCGGCGACGGTCTCCCACTCGTCGTGCCAGTAATCTTCCAGCAACCGGCCGTCGGCGTCGTGATCGTAGTTGAACCCCCAGACGAAGAACCGCTCGTTCGACCCGGCGCGGACGAAGTGTTTGCCGTCGGGGCTGAGCTGGATGCGCTGGAGCTGGGCGACGGCCGATCCTTTAGTATCCTCGTCAGCGACAAGTAGCGCTGGCATTGCCGAGAAGATCAGCGAAAGGATCGCCAGATTGAGTACATGCATTGACATCTTAGGGCTCCTCATACGGTCCCAGGAATCGTTCGCCGTTAAAATGAATCAGGTGAGACGGCGCGTCGGCTATCCAAACTTCTGTTTCCCAGGCGATGTCGCGAAGATACCGGCTCATGATGGAGCGATTGGGAAAGGCCGTGACAAACACCAAGCCGGCCGACGATTGTGCAAATAGTTGGGCAAGTTCAGCATGACGTTTGCCGTCCATGGGGCCGTGGCTGGTAACCGATTCGACCAACAACAGCCAATTGCGCTCCGCATAGTAAAGCACGACATCGGGCATTTTGCCATGCGCATCCACTCCGACACCTAGCTCGGCAAGCAGCGGTGCGTCGAAGTAACCCCACTTTTCCCCGGTGTCTCCGGCGTAAACAAGCACGCTCCCAGGCGCGAAGCGAGGTGCAAATTCTTCAATGACGCCTCGGATCAATTCACTATGGTCGCCAGGGCTAAGCGTCACCTGCTTGCCGGGAGCCACTTCGACGGGAACACGATTCTGCTTGCGCGCCTTGGCGTATCGTGCAACCAATGTCTCGCGCTGGGCCAGGTACGCCGTCAGTTGATCGTGCCAGGAGCGGCTGCCAAACGTGCGCAATAAAATCAATGCGGCTGGTTCGATCTGGTAAACAGCCTTGGGACTGTTCACCGGTCGGTCCGAATCGTCGGGGTTGTAGACTGCGATGCCGGCATCCACGAACTGATGCATCGTCTGTCGGCGGACGGTCTCTCGCGTGTTCGGGGCATAGTCTTTGTCATAGTGCTTTCGCGCCCAATCCATGATCGGCGTGATGCCCATCAGCGGATTCTCTGCCTTGGACCACGGCTTGCGAGGTGTCAGATTGAGCAACGCCAGCAAGCTAAGCGCCGAACGCTCGTTCTGCTGTGCGCGGGGAAGCCCCAGCGAAGCGAGAATCTGAATCGCGGCTTCAATTCGGCGGCTCTTGGCATTGGAGGTCATGTACAGAGCGTACCAAACTTGCCATCAATGTTCGACTGCGAAAGTTCCGATTGCTGCATCGCCCATCGGCCCAGTTCCATTAGCATTTCCCGAGAGGGATACTTCATTCGTTTGAGATCGGTCGCGTTCACCTGGGTATGCCCGCTGAAGCAGCGGAAGTACTCGTCTACTGCGGTCGTGTTGAGGTAAACCGCCAGCCCCCAGGCCAGTGGTTCGGGCAATCCATGCTTGTCTTCGTGAAATACGTTTAGGTGGTTCTCGATCCCGATCATGGCAGCATTCGATAACCCGACTGGATCGATCACGTTCGCAACAACCCTACGGCGCTCTTCCTTGGCGGAAAAGCGGCGAACCACGCAATAATGCCCACTGGGAAAGAGCCACTTCTCGGTGTCGCTGTTGCGCTCGATGGCGTTCGGCTTTTTGCTGTCCTCCTTCGGCCAAGTCATTACGCCATTGGCGAAGTGCCCTGGATAGAGCAACGGTACGCTTTTCTCGCTCGGCATTTTCAGCAGATGTTGCTTGAGCCGAAAATCGACCACAGGTCCGGTCGAAACGTTAATTCCGAGACCGCTCAACGAATGCCGAATTGCTGGGCAAGTTTCCAGGCCGCATCCGTCCGACGAAGTCGGCACGTGGAAGAATAACTCGGCGTCCCCCGGATAGACGATGCGGTCGAAGGGATGCTCATGGGCATGGAGGTCGGCAAAGGCGTCGTCGGTGGACGTCGACACGGCAACCGGACCTTGACGTCCGCCGCGTTCCAGCCGGAGGATGATATTCTCCTGCAAAACGTCATCATCCTTGAACGCCTTGTTGCGCGAATCGAATAGATGCAAATGCTGGATAGCGGCGTGCTTCAATACATATTCGCGAAAGGGGCGGTAATACGGGCCGTTGCAAAAACTCCTCGGCACGATCGCGACAAGCTGGCCCCCTTCGTCGAGCAGACCCAGCGACAACGCCAGGAACGCCGAATATAGATTAACCGTTTCGATTCCTGCCCGTCGCAATGCGGCTCGGTGCGGAGAATCGCTTCGCAACTTCTTGTATGGTGGATTCAAAATGGCGTGCGTATATGTTGGCAGCGCATCAGCGAACAAGCTGCCGGCAAGCGAATCCGCGGCAGCGTGGATAAAATCAACGTCGTGAATCGTTGCCGTAAATTGTCGACCGGATGCAAACTTGTCGAGTGTTTCAGCCAGTAACTGGTGCAACGATTCGTCGATCTCAAACGCATCCACATGGACATGGTCGAACTTAAAGTCCCCGGCAGACCACCGATCCAAGAAGGCAGCGGCCAGCGAGCCGATGCCTGCACCCGCATCGAGTAGTCGGCAAGTTCCTTCCGACACTGGGAACAGGCCGGCCATGAACGCCGCCGTACTGGCCGGCGTGAGGAATTGGCCGAACGCCGCCTTCTTGCGGGCGTCGGTATCCTTTGAGATTCGCAGTCGGATTTGATCGAGAGCTGACATAGGTGACGAGCGGTCCGCTGCATTGACGGCCCTGTTCATGGCGAGGGCGTAGTGCTCATGAGTATAGCATGCCGACTACGATATTCAATGACTCGCCTGGCTACCTGTACTCTAAGGAAACTCGCGACAGAAACTCCCACATCGCCGCATTGTGCCCCTTAGACCATTCGTGTCCCAATTGAGGAATTGCGGCGAATAAAACATCATGACCTTCCGAGCGATATTGCGCGGCGTCGGAACGCATTGCCGGCAGGCGCGGATCATCCTGGCCCACAATCAGCATTACCGGATATCCGCGCTCGGCTGGAAACAGTCCGCGCGTTCTGCCGCCGGAGTGTGCGACAACGGCGGCGATCTCCGAACGGACCGTCGCCAGCAACTGAGCGAACGAAGCCCCGTTCGACATGCCGACGGCATAGACCCGCCTGCGATCGATGTTGTGTCGGTTCGTAAGTTCTTTGAGAAGCCGGTCGACGAAGCGGACGTCTTGATTCTTATCGGGGTCGTCAAGATCGCCGTCGGTCGTGGCCCACATGGAACCCCGCGCGGCCGGATAAACGAGTAGGAACCCGTTCTTCGCAGCCAGCCGATCGAGGCCGGAATAGCCCGCCATCGATTCTGGAGTGTCGCCCGTACCGTGAAAGGCGAAGACGATTGGCATCGGCTTTGAACTTTGGTGCGGCACGACTAAACGATATTCGCGGACCGTGTCATCGACGGCGATCTGCTCCACCGGATGAATGTCAGCCGGCAATGGCGGCCGGAGTAGCACTGCGCCCACGGTAATCGCTGTCACAAGCACCAGCGCCGCCGTCAGAATCCACTTCGCCTGAACTGACATTGGTGTGCCGCGCTATGTCAGGTTTCTTGCCCGTGCTTAATTCGCACCATCCGCCAGCGCCGCAGCCACCGTCGCATCGATCCGCTCCGGCGTCAGCGGCTGATCGAAGTTGTCGGAGACGAGCGACTCGAAGAGCTTGCCTTGCCGATCGACAACCTTGTAGTGCGGCAGCGCGCCGTCCGGGATGTCGAACCGCTCGAACGCTTCGTCCGAGGCGCCGGAGCGGCTCATCAGGTTGATCGTGCCCGCCGCCTCTGCCTGGCGGAGCAAGTCGAGCACGTCGGCACGGGCATTCGGCTCATCGAAATTGACGGTAATCACAACCAGATTGTCTGCGTGCTTCTTCTGCAACGCCACTGAATGCGGCAACTGCCGCACACAGCTCGGTCACCACAACGCCCAGTAGTCGACCAGTATCACCTTGCCATGGTGGTCGGCGATGATCTCGGCCAACCGCGCCTCATCGGCCTCTTCGAGCGCAACCTCGACCGCCTTCGGCTCCGCCAGTTGCACGGCCACACTGCGGTTCGGATCCTCCGTCGGCGCCGGCACCTGCTTGGCAGACTCCCGCCCACAACCCACGAGCACCCACAAACAACAGCATACAATCATTCGCCAAGGCAAAACGGAATGTCCTTCCAGGGGTCAGGGGTCAGGGGTCAGCAATAACAAATAAGCAATAACAAATAAGCAATCCGCAAAATTCATTGGGGCGCCGCATCATCCTCCATCTTCTGAATATACTGCCGCAGGCGTTCGACTTCGTCGGTGACTTGCCGAATGCGGAGCATGTTCTCCACCCGTTTGACCAGCTCGACCTTGTTGACCGGCTTGCTGAGGAAGTCGTCGGTGCCGGCGTCGACCGCCCGTTCAATGTCGCCCAGTTCGTTCAAGGCGGTGACCATCAGCACCATGATGTTGCGGGTGGCCGGGTCGTCCTTCAGCTTACGACACACCTCGAAACCGGAGAACTTGGGCATCATTACGTCGAGCAGGATCACGTCGGGCTGGAAGCTGGCCACCTTATCGAGCGTCTGCTGCCCGTCGGCGGCAATCTCGATCTCGCACGGCACGCCGGCCAGATAGGCTTCCAGCAGTTCGACGTTGGGCAGGTTGTCGTCGGCGATCAGAATTTTGGGGAGTGATTCGGGCATGGTACCAATGGAAAAACGGTTAACTAATGTTGGAATGATTCCAGGCGTCTTACTCATAATCTTACTCTTAATCTTACACTCAATCCTAGCCCAGCCGTGGTGCTTGCCGACGGAGAGCAAGAGTATGATTAAGAGTAAGAACAGACAGAAAAATGGAGCAACAGAAAAATATTCTCACTGAGACAATTTTCGCCATTCCGGCTTGCTCAGGTCATATTTCTGGTCCCCCGATTTTTCTGTCTTCCTCCAGCGACCGTAGATCAGCGGTCAAGAAAAATCAGCCTTCCGGCGTGAACCCGACGACCATGTCGAAGTTGGCCGCCAGTTCGCCGATCTTGGAGCCTTCGATCGGCTTGAAGTCGACCATCACCGAAGCCAGTGCAGCTTCGTCGCGGATGCTGCGGAGCACGCCGTCGCGGGCGTTGCGGGGATCGCCCTTGATGTAGCACTGCGTGGTCAGCAGCCGCTTGCCGCCGTGATTGACCAGCGCATGGATGTGCGGCGTGCGGCCGGGATAAGGAACCGGCTTGATCGTGCGGAAGTAGTAGCGGCCCTTCGAGTCGGTGAGGAAGCGGCCGAAGCCTTGGAAGTTGGTGTCGCGCCGCTCGCCGGTCGCGCCGCGGCTGTGCAAGTAGTTGCCCAAGGCGTCGCACTGCCAGATCTCGACAGTGGCGTTGCGGATCGGCTCGCCGGCGGCGGACAGCACCCGGCCGGTCAGGTGCGTGATCTCGCCGACGGAAGGATCAGTCGAGTCGTTGATCAGGATCAGGTCGTTGTCGGTATCGAGCGGAAGCCGATCGGGATAAAACGGCCCCTCGGTCTGCCGAGCGGTAAGCGTCAACTCCTCGGCAAACACGCCGGGCGTCCAGAGCGTGGCAGTACTCAACGCAGCCCCGCCGGCGGCGATGCTGCGCAGGAAATGACGGCGAGAAGTAGACGGTGTCGAGACGTTCATGGCCCTGCTCCTGGGAAATTGAATTGGCAGACTGCCTTTATGTTATAGGAACCCTGAGCGGGAGGCAAAGTTCTGGTGAGTAACGGGGGCGTAACTCACGGCTTGAACATATCCTGTAAAACCACGAGCACGTTTGCGGCCGTCTTGCCGTGGAGCTTGCCCAGTTTCTTGACCAGCCGCGCCCGATCCACCGCCCGAATCTGGTCAAGCACGACTTGCCCGTCCTTGCCTTTGAATCGGCAGGGCACTCTGGTCGGGTAGGACCGGCCTTTGGTAGTAAGAGGAGCGATGATCGCCGTGCCAGCATGATTCAACTCGTCGGGCGAGACGACCACGCAAGGGCGCGTCTTCTTGATCTCGCGCCCGACCGTCGGATCAAGATTGATCAAATAGACCTCGAAGCGGTGAATTACCACTCCCACTCCTCCTCGTCCCAACGGGACAGACTAGGCGGAATCTCATCAAGTAGAGCGTCGTCTCCTTGACGAGCCATTTCTTGGAACGCGGCCGCCCAACCGGCCCGCGCCTGCTGGACGGGTCGAATCACCAACGCGTTATCTTCGGCGCAAATATCAACCTCGCCAGACAAGCCCGTCTGATCGAGTAGCAACTTGGGAATGCGGATGCCGTGCGAGTTGCCTATTGGCACAATATGCGTTTTCATGAACCGACCCTTTCTGTAATTACAATGTAGCTACAGCAGGCCAGATTGGCAACCCCATATCCCTCGGCTGAATGGGTGCAACTTCAAGATTTCTTCTTGCGCGAAGCGGTTTTTCGCGCCCGTCCATTGGAGCGAGGTTGAAGACTCGTGACCAATAACAGATCGACAACCTCGATGGTCCCGTCACTGCGGTCGGCTACCCCAATCGTGTGATCGGCCGCAATGGCAACCATCTCCGGATGCTCGACCGGCAACGCCCGGCCGTCGGCGAGATGGATGTCGAACGCCTGAAACGGCGCGGCTCGGAGGCGTTTTCTTAGTTGATCGACTGTCATAGGTTACTCGCTTTCCGCCGTCGGATGGGCCTGACAAGTCTCATTATATGGGCCGCCCGACTGGCTGGAAACATTCTCGACAAAATTACGCACGGTGACATCGGACCGCCAGGCTAGCTTCACCAATGTGGCACTGGCTCGCTAACGAGGCGCGGCGGGCCGTAGCCGCTCAAGGCCTCCAGCAAACGCGCGAGCAAGGCTTCGGCATTCGCACCCCAAGCGTCGTCGGAGTCGCCGAAGTCCGTGAACCCGACCTAACGGAAGCAGAAGTCATCGTTCATCGGCGCCGGCCACAGCGCGAACTGCGGAGTGCCGTCGTCGGCATCCGGTACCGGGGACCAATGGACGGTGAATGGGTGCATGGCGGGGACACGGGTTGAAGAACAACGCTCAGTTGCCAGCCCCCGCGGAAGTGTGTTCCCGAGCGGCAAGTCTATCGTCCACTCAGGCGTGCTGGTCAACTACAGCCGTTCGTTAAGTGGCATCGGTCCCGTCTTTGTAGCCGATCGGTTCGCCACAGAGCAACTTCCCAACGCGCTCTTTTACGTTCTGATTTGCGCCGATCAGCGCAGCAACAAGCTTGCCGTCGCGGTAGTAAGCCACCGTTGGTACATTGACGACCGGCAAAGCTCTGGCCAATTCAATTGGGTGTAACTCGCATCCCGCTTTTATGCAGCTTGCCCGTAGAGCGTATTTTGTT
>JBGTJT010000278.1:0-5220 GCA_041744995.1 Pirellulales bacterium
GCCCGCGCTCGACGAACAGCGGCTGCAAGTTGAAGAAGATGGCCGTGCCGACCAGCGCCCAGGAGCCGATCGCGCCGCTGGCGATCCAGTAGCTTCGGCAGCGCATCGCCTGGCGCAACGTGAACTGCGGTCCAACGTAGGTGATCGGCAGCCGCGTCGGTTGGGGCGTTTCGCTTTTGTCGTCGTGCGTCGGCCGACTGCGCTGCATGTCGCCGTCGATCCCTTGTCCCACGTCGGCCGGATGGTTGACGTAGAAGAAGGCCAGCAGCGGCAGCATGATCGCCGCCACTCCCAGTCCCAAGGCGACGTAGGCGGCCCGCCAGCCGAGTTGGTCGATCAGCAACGCGGTCAGGCTGGGGACCGCGCCCATGGCGGCGGCCATGCCGATGCTGGCAATGCCGCTGACAGTTCCCAGTCGCCGGTGAAACCACATGGCGGTCGTATTGGCGGCGGCCAGCGACAGCGCGCCTTGGCCGAACATGCGGAGCAACACGTAGGCCAGCAACAGGCTGAAGAAACCTTGCGCCGCCGCGGCGGTCAGGCAAGCGACGGCGACCATCACGACAATCGCCGCCGTGGCAACCCGGGCGCCGAACCGGTCGATCGCCGCGCCGATCCACGATATCGGCAGGCAGGCGATCAGCGTGCCAATCATGTAGGCGCCGGTCAACTCGGCCAGCGAGATCCCCAAGTCGGCGCGGAGCGAATCGTTGAAGACCGAACTGCAATAGGTCTGCCCCGGACTGGTGCAGATCATGCCCGCGATGGTGATCGGCAGCATCACCCAGCCGTAATACATGCGCAGCCGATCGGCAAGCCAATGCGGGCGGCGCGGCTGGTGGGAAGCCTGTTGTGGGGAATCCGGCGGCAAGACGGGTGCAGGTGCAGATGAGTCATCCGTGGCGGGCAAGGATAGCTACTTTCGTCCAACGCGGATCCCATGCACAAAGGCCCAGAGCGGCGTTTTCACTGGGCCGCTAGTCCAGCAGGCGTTCTTCCTCGATCAGGAACCGCTCTCCGCTGTCGCGATCGAGCAGGCCGCGGACGCCCGCCTTGCTGAAGTCTGCTCGCACCAGCGAGCCGTGCGAAACGAGCAACTCCCGCCACCGCTCGGGCGTTACCCAGCAATATCCGGCCGCGGCGCGGAGCCGTTTGCGGTTTTCTTCCCGCGTTGCCAACTCAGGTTCGTATGTCAACATCGTGCGACTCCCACGAAACCGGCCAGCCCCCGTCTGGGGGATTCTGGGCCGCTAAAAGCGCATCCTTGCCCAAGTTTTCCTGGTCGGGTACTCCGGGGCGGAGCACTCCTTGCCGACGCATCGCTCGGCCACCGCCAATTGCGCGCAAAGGCCCGGCGGAAGCGTCATTTTCGGTCGCGCGGCCGCGGCGGGCAATCCCCCCGTGGCGGGTCTCTGGGGCAGATGCCGCGAAATCTTCATGGGCTATTCACCTCAAAATGCGCCCGCGCTCACACAATCTTCACATTGGTCAGCTTTACTACATGAGACGTTGATTCGTGCCAGCAGGAACGACTGTGGTTCGAGCCAGGCATTGTGCCGCCTCGCTCCACTTCGCTTCCGGTAGTTACCCCCGATTGAAGGAGATTTTTGATGATTCGAACGATGATGGCGATGGCGTTGTTGGCGATGTGCCCCTTGGTGGCTTCCGGCCAGGTCCAGGTTGATCCCAATCTGCCCGACTACAAACCGGTGGAAGGCGTCTCCGGCAGCTTGAAGAGCATTGGCTCGGACTCGATGAACAACGAGATGACCCTGTGGGCCGAAGGCTTTCTGCGGTTTTATCCGAACGTGAAGATCGAGATCGAGGGAAAAGGCTCGACAACCGCCCCGCCGGCATTGATCGCCGGCACCGCGCAATTCGGTCCGATGAGCCGCGAGATGAAGGACTCCGAGATCGACGCCTTCGAGCAAAAGTACGGCTACAAGCCGGTCGCCCTGCCCACCTCAATCGACATGCTGGCGGTCTATGTCCACAAGGACAACCCGATCAAGGGCATGACGCTGCAACAGCTCGACGCGATTTTTTCCAAGAGCCGCAAGGGGGGATACCCGTCGAACATCTCCACGTGGGGACAAGTCGGCCTGACCGGCGATTGGGCCAACAAGCCGATCAGCCTGTACGGCCGCAACTCGGCCTCGGGCACCTATGGGTTCTTCAAGGAAAACGCCCTGTTCAAGGGAGATTACAAGGATGAAGTGAAAGAGCAGCCCGGCAGCTCCTCGGTGGTGCAAGGTTGCGCCAGCGACAAGTTTGGCATTGGCTATAGCGGCATCGGCTACAAGACGGCCGACGTGAACGCCGTGGCGCTGGCCAACGACGACGGCGGGGAGTTCATCGAAGCGATTCCGGCGAACGCCTACACCGGCGAGTATCCGCTGGCCCGGTTCCTGTACTGCTACATCAACTACAAGCCCGGCAGCGATCTCGATCCGCTCCGTCGGGAGTTCATCAAGTACATCTTCAGCAAGCAAGGCCAGGAGGACGTGGTCAAGACGGGGTATTTCCCCGTGCCGGCGGCGATTGCCTCGGAAACCTTGCAGAGCCTGAACATTGAAACGGACTTTTAAGCGGCCACTTCGAGCTTGCCTTGCCGGGACGGCCGATCGTCCCGGCGAGGCATTTTGTATTTTCAAGTCGCCGTGACGGCGCACTAGGTTTGAGACGAGGTTCGTTGCATGGCCGAAGTTCCGGGGAAAACAGCAAAGCCAGGCCGCCGCCAGCGCCGCGTACGAAAGTCGCGGCGGAGCGTGTTGCTGATCGATTGGATCGCCAAGTTTTTCATCACCGTCGGCGGCATCGGCACCATCGTGGCCGTCTCTTCGGTCTGCCTGTTTTTGCTGTGGGTTGTGGTCCCGCTGTTCCTTCCCTCCCACCTGACGCGCGTACTCGATCAGCGCTTGGCGGGGCAGCCGATCGCCGGCGACCGGGCGGTAATCGCCACGAATGTTGACGAGTATCTCTCGATGGCCTGGCTGGCCAGCGACGATGGGACGTTGCGAGTTTACCGCCCCGACACCGGCGAGGAACTGGCCTCCCTGCGGTTGTTCGAAGAAGGCCGGCAGCTCACCGCCCACGCCTTCGATCGGCGGGAGGAAGCCATGTCGCTGGCGTTCGCCGACTCGACGCTGCAGATGGGCAAACTGAAGTTCCAAACGCGATTCGTGCCGCCGGACGAAATTCCGGCCGAGCTTAAGAATCTCGCCGTCGGCAAGCGAGCGGAGTTTCAACAGGGCGTGGTGGAGCGGACCAACGAAGGGCAGTTCCGATTGCAAACGCTGCAATTGGAGTGGGACGAACCGGTCACACTCGACGGCGGGGCCGTGGCCGAGCGATTGGACGTTTCCGTTTCTTCCAACGATACGGTCGTGGCGATGCTCACCCGCGACGCCGAGTTGCGAATCGCCAAGGTCCGCCAGCGCAAGAACCTGCTGACCGGCAAGGTTACGTCGACCCTCACCGAGGGAAAATTGCCGGTGAAGCTGCCCGGGGGAAAGGCGCCCGATTACTTAAAGCTCGCCGGCTTGGGCGACACGGTGTTTTTGGTATGGGACGACGGCCGCCTGCAGCGCTACGACTCGCGGCGGATCACCGCGCCGGTATTCGCCGAGGAACTCGATCTGGTGGAAGAACCTGGCGAGCGGCTTACGGCCCTGGAGTTCCTGATCGGCAAGACCACGCTCGTGTCGGGAGACTCGCTGGGACGAGTGCGAGCCTGGTTTCGCATTAAACCGGAAGACGCCGAAACGGTCGACGGCGCCGTATTGGTGGCCGCCCACAATCTACCGGCCGGCGCCGCCGAAGTTGGTCAACTGGTGGCCTCGCCCCGTTCGCGGATGCTGGCGGCTATGTTCGTCGATGGTTCCGTCCGACTGTATCACGTGACGAGTAATCAGCAATTGGCCGACGCCCAGGTGAAGCAAGGCACCGGACGCGCCGAACGGTTGCTGATCGCGCCCAAGGACGACGCGATCGTGGCAATCGGACGCGAGCACCTCGATCTATGGCAGATCGACGCGCCGCATCCGGAAGCAACCGCCTCGTCGATTTTCGGCAAGGTGTGGTACGAAGGCTACAACCAGCCGGAACATGTCTGGCAATCCTCCAGCGGCACCGACGACTTCGAGGAAAAGTTCGGCCTGATGCCGTTGGTGTTCGGCACCATGAAGGCCACCTTCTACTCGATGCTGTTCGGCGCGCCGCTCGCCATCCTGGCGGCCATCTACACCAGCGAATTCCTGCACCCCAAGGTTCGCGCCAAGGTCAAGCCGACGATCGAAGTGATGGCCAGCCTGCCAAGCGTAGTGCTGGGCTTTCTGGCGGCGCTGTACTTCGCACCAAGGATCGAGAATTTCGTGCCCGAGTGCATTGCCTTTCTCGTGGCGTTGCCGTTCACCTACCTGTTGTTCGCCTACCTCTGGCAATTGTTCCCGGAGAAACTGGCGGTGCGGATGCGCCATTGGCGGATGGCCGGCATGTTGTTCGCCTTTCCGTGGGCGATAATCTTCGCGATATGGTGGGGTCCGATCATTGAAAACTGGCTGTTCGCCGGCAACATCATGGCCTGGCTCGACGGACAGATCGGCACCGGCACCGGCGCCTGGATGTTCATTCTGCTGCCGTTGAGCTGCGTCGCGGTGGCGTTTTTCTCGGCGGCCGTCATCAAGCCGATCTTTCGGAGCGTGACCGACAGCATGGACCGGCAGTCGTTCGCGACACTCGACCTGTTGCGATTCCTGATGAATTGCCTGCTGATTCTCGCGCTGGCCTATACTGCCTCCTGGCTGCTTAACACCGTCGGCTTCGACCCCCGCGGCACGTACGTCGACACCTATGTGCAACGGAACGCCTTGATCGTCGGCCTAATCATGGGTTTTGCGATCATTCCGATTATCTATACGATCAGCGACGACGCCCTCAACGCGGTGCCCGACTCGCTGCGGGCCGCCTCGCTGGGGGCCGGCGCCACGCGGTGGCAAACGGCGGTGCGGGTGATTATTCCAACCGCCATGAGCGGCCTGTTCTCGGCGATGATGATCGGCCTGGGCCGAGCGGTGGGAGAGACGATGATCGTGCTGATGGCCGCCGGCAACACGCCGTTGATGGACTGGAACATATTCAACGGCTTTCGCACCTTGTCGGCCAACATCGCGGTCGAACTGCCCGAGGCGGCGGAGTACAGCACGCACTATCGCATGTTAT
>JBGTJT010000279.1:0-3847 GCA_041744995.1 Pirellulales bacterium
CGATTCGCTGGCCGACCTGCGGGGCAAGCAGGTGGTGCTGCTGTTGGCGGGCGGCAATATCGATCCGATGGTGCTCAGCCGGCTGATCGAGAGCGGCCTGGCCGCCGACGGCCGCCTCTGCCGCTTCAAGGCCACCATCAGCGATCGACCGGGTGGGCTGGCCGCCCTGGCGACGATCCTGGCCGAATGCGGCGCCAGCGTCCACGACGTAGTCCACGAGCGGATATTCGCCGGTCCGGATGTGACGGCGGTGCAGGTTATATGCACGATCGAAACGCGGGATCGAGAGCACGCCCGCGACGTCGCCCGGGAATTGTCCGCCGGCGGCATCGTCACGAGCGACTGGCAGCCGGGCGGGTAAATGTTGTATGTTGCATGTGGTATGTTGCCGGGGTAGCGGAAATCGCCAGAATTCCGAGACGTTACGGTTTGCCTCGGCGCATCGGAACTCTAGGCGAGTTCCGCTACGGTTGTTGGTGCAGTAGCGGAATTCGCCAGAATACCGAAGAAGTTCAATAGGGTTTGCTTTGATATTGAGTTGGCTCAGGGTTCGCGGAACTCTAGGCGAGTTCCGCTACTCCAGTCGAACACGAATTTCTAGCAGTCACAGGGCACTAGGCGTCCACCACTACAACATCATCCGCCGGCATGGTTCCGGCAGTCGTTAGTTCATGAGCGATACCCCGCCGCCACAGTCCGATAATCCGCCCGATGATCCGCCGGCCTCGGCCGATCCGCCGGGGACGCCCATCGATGCGGCCCCCCCGCTGTCGAAGCCGTCAGCCATACCGTTCGATCCGGCCGCGATCGAATCGTATGCCGTAATCAACGGCCACGACGCCAATCTGCTGGGCGGCCAGATCGACGTGATCAGCGAACCGCTGGTGCAACCGGCCGCCGCGACGTCGACGCCTCGGCAATTGGCCGACGAGATGCACGGCGATTGGGCGCCCCCGCCGCGGAGGATGTTGCTGCCGGCGCTGTTGTTTGCCGTCACCTGCGGATCGACCTTTCTGGCCGGCTGCGTCGGGTGGCTGCCCAACTTCGTCTGGGCGGAGGGGCTGGCTAGGTTGGCGCTCGATGTGACCCGCAACTGGCAAACCGGCCTGATCTACATGGCCTGCGTGATGTTCGCGCTGCTGTGCCACGAGATGGGACACTTTCTGCTGGCGTTGAAGCACAAGGTGCATGCCAGCTATCCGTTTTTCATTCCGTTCCCGATGGCGCTGACCGGCACCATGGGCGCGGTGATCGGCATGGAGCATACCAAGGCCAATCGCAAGCAAATGTTCGATATCGGCATCGCCGGCCCGCTGGCCGGGTTGGTGCCGACGATGCTGTTTGTCGTGATCGGCATCTACATCGCTCAGCCCGCGCCGTTCTCCTTCGTGGGCAATCCCTTGGTGGTCGATCTGTTGCTTGTCTGGCTGCGGCCCGACTTGCAGCCGGGCGAACCGCTGGGTCTCAATCCGTTTTTCATGGCCGGCTGGGTCGGCCTGTTGGTGACCGGCTTGAACATGCTGCCGGTCAGCCAACTCGACGGCGGACACGTCGGCTACGCCCTGCTCGGACCTCGTTGGGGCCGCAGCCTGGCTAGGGCGTTTGTGCTGTTTGTGGCCGGATACTTCATCGTCTCGGGCAATTACGCCTGGATCATGATGTACCTGCTGGTGGTGATGATCGGCGTCGATCACCCGCCGACCAGCGACGACACGGTCCCCTTGGGCTGGTTTCGCCGCATCTTGGGTTTCGCTTCGTTGACCATTCCCATCTTCTGCTTCACCCCGCTGCCACTGACCTTTTAGGGACATCCATGACGCAACGCGACAAGTACGACTGCCTGGTAATCGGCGGCGGGCACAACGGATTGATCGCCGCTGCCTACCTGGCCAAGGCGGGCAAGAAGGTATGCGTACTCGAGCGGCGGCACGTGCTCGGCGGCTGCGCCACTACCGAGGAGCTATGGCCCGGCTATCAGGTGAGCACCGCGGCGTATGTGGTGAGCCTGCTGCTGCCGGAGATCATTCGCGAGTTGCGGCTGCCGGAATATGGGCTAACCATCCTGCCGCGGAATCCGTCGAGCTTCACGCCGCTGCCGGACGGCCGCAGTCTGCTGATGGGTCCGGATGAAACGCTCACACGGCAGGAGATCGCCAAGTTCAGCCAGCGCGACGCCGCCGCGTTTCCCCGCTACGAGGCGCTGCTCGACTCGATCGCGCAGGTGCTCGAGCCGTTGCTGTCGGAAACCGCTCCCGATCCACTGCCGCTGCCCAAGTCGTGGCGCAAGATTCCGCTGGCCAAGAAACTCCGCGACGCCAAGAAGGCATGGCGGCTACGCAGCGCCGCGGAGGAACTGGGCGACGCGCTGCCGGAGGCGATCGAGATCTTGACCGGCGCCGCTCGGCCGATCCTGGAGCGGTGGTTCGAGAGCGAAGTGCTCAAGGCGACTTTGGCGACCGACGCCATCATCGGCGCATTTGCCTCGCCCAGTTCGGCCGGCACGGCCTATATTCTGCTGCATCACGTGATGGGCAGCGCCGGCGGCAAGCGGGGCGTGTGGGGCTACATCCAAGGCGGCATGGGCGGCCTGGCCGTAGCTCTGGAAAAATCGTGCCACGATCTGGGCGTCGAGATTCGCCGCGAAGCGCCGGTCGCCAAGATCCTCACCGCCCGGGGCAAGGTCCAGGGGGTTGGCCTGGCGGACGGCTCGACGTTGGAGGCGGCGCTCGTGGCCTCCAGCGTGGACGCCCATCTCACCTTCGAGAAGTTTCTCGACGCCGACGAGCTGCCGGCCGAGTTTCGCGCGGCCGTGGCGCGGATCGACTACGCCAGTGCCTCGGCCAAGGTGAACGTGGCGCTGTCGGAACCGCCGAACTTCACCGCCGCCCCGAGCCGCGGCGTCGCGGCGCACCATCATGGTACGATGCACATCGGCCCCTCGCTCGATTACCTCGAACGGGCTTACGACGACGCCAAGTACGGCCGCCCGGCCGCCGAGCCGATCCTGGAGATTACCTTGCCCACCAGCGTCGACACGACCATCGCGCCGGACGGCAAGCACATCATGTCGATGTTCGTGCAGTACGCGCCGTACAAACTGGCCGACGGCAAGAGTTGGGACGACGAGAAGGAAGCGTTCGGCGACCGCTGCATCGCCAAGCTGGCCGAGTACGCCCCCAACGTGCCCGGCGCGGTGATCCACCGCCAGGTGCTGTCGCCGCTCGACCTGGAGCGGACCTACGGGCTGACCGGCGGCAACATCATGCAAGGCGCGATGCCGCTGCACCAGTTGTTCGCGCTGCGGCCGGTGGCCGGCTGGGCCGATCATCACACACCGATCCGCGGCCTGTATCTCTGCGGCGCAGCCAGCCACCCCGGCGGCGGCGTGATGGGCGCTTGCGGCAAAAACGCGGCGGAGGAGATCCTGCGGAGTTCGTAATTGCGTATTGCTGATTTACTATTTACTATTTGCTATTGGCTGGCTGAATGCAAATAAGCAATAACAAATAAGCAATAAGCAATCCACCTCAAGACACCTTCTTAAACCGCTCCTCCGGCAACACAATCTCTCGGACCCGCAGGCCGAACTTCTCGCCCACTTTGACCGCTTCGCCGCGAGCGACCAATTGGTCGCCCGCTTGCAGTTCCAGAAATTGCTCGCACGACTTGTCGAACTGGATGATCGCCCCGGGGCCTAGCTCCAGCAACTCCGATACCCGCTGCTTGCGGCGGGCCAGTACCGCGATGACCGGCACCCGAATTCGCAGCAGGCTGCGGGCGTAGCCGGGCAGCCGCTCGATCGTATAGCCCGGCGGCGGCGCGGGACCGTCGGCGACGGCCGGTTCGT
>JBGTJT010000280.1:0-5564 GCA_041744995.1 Pirellulales bacterium
CGAGCCGGGCGCGGAGGCATCGCTCGCGCAGGCCGCTGGCGACTCCTCGCCGTGCCGCATGAACACGCCAATCACCTCATGGCCGGCCTCCAGCAGCAGGTGGGCCGCCACACTGCTGTCGACTCCGCCCGACATGGCTAACACTACGCGCGACATGGGCAAACCTGTAACTGAATTCGCCAGAATTCAGTATCGAACATAGAAACGTCAATAAAAACCACGGAGGCACGGAGGACACGGTGAATTGGAGCTACTGAATTCTTGGCGAGTTCAGCTACTTTTCGGCCGTCTCTGCTGCGGGTTCCTCGTCGGCGCGTTCCACAACCCGATCCACCAAGCAGACGACCGTATCGCCCGGTTTGGGGTTCATCGGTTGGCCGACTGTATTGATCGACAAGGCGCCGGTTTCGCCGACGACGAACAGCAGCAACGCCTCGCCGCCGTACAGTTTCTGGAAGTCGTCGTATGTGAACGCCTTGGATAGTTTCGTGGCCTTCACCACCGCTCCCGCCGAGAACCGCGCGTCCAGTTCATTATACGTGGCGTCGGCAGTGAACAACTGTCGGCCGCGGATGAGTTCGTGCGAGGTCTTCTCCCGAGTGCGGCCCTCGTTCGGGGCGAGTTGATACACCCCCGCGCGTCCAAATATCTCCCTAAATCGCAGCGTTGCCAGCGAATTGACCTCGTCGTTGCGCGTCAGTGCGAGAAAGCGACCGATGCCCCCCAAGTTGATCTCTTCAATGGCATGCTCGCTCAAGATGCTGGCATAGACCGTCGACAGCCCTTCCATCCGCGCCGCCTGCACATTGAATGGATTGCTGTCGACCATCAGGACGCGGAAGCCGGCGTCCTTGAAGGCATGGCCGATCGCCCGCGCTCCAGGGTGGCAACTAGCGATTAGGATGCCTTGGGGATCGGGCTGCGCCACGCCCAGCCAGCGGGCGACCGGCGCGGCGGTCAGCCCGTAGATGGCCACGGTGGACACGATCACCAGGAAGGTGATCGGAACGAGTTGTTCCGCCGCTCCCTCGGGCACGACCGGCAGATTAAGCGATTCCAATCGAAGCGTGAAGATCGAGGCGAGCGCCGCGGCCACGATTCCCCGCGGCGCGAGCCAGCAGAGGAACAGCTTCTCTTGCAGCGTTAAATCGCTGCGCCAGCTCGAGGCGAATACCGCCGCCGGACGCACAACCAGCATCAGCATCGCCACGAAGGCCAGACTACGCCAATTCCCCAACAGCGCGACCTGTTCTACTTGCAGACGCGCCGCCAAGACGATAAACAACCAACTAATCAGCATCACCCGCAGATTCTCTTTGAACTCCACCAGATGCTGGATGGAGACAAACCGCTGATTGGCGATCAACAGCCCCATCAAGGTCACGGCGAACAGGCCCGCCTCGTCCGACAGCAGGTTGCTTGCCGTATAGCAAGCGACGACCATCGCCAATAGCACCGGACTTTGCAGGTAGTCGGGTATTTGATAGTTGCGTAGCAACAGCACGATCGGCACGGCGCCGGCGGCGCCAATCACGCCGCCGACCAGAACCGTCCTTAATAACCCAAGTGCCGCTTGCCCGGTGGCTGGGCCGAAGCCTTGGGTATGAATGGCCTCGATTGCCACGAAAGCCAACACGCCCAGAGTGGCCCCCACCGGATCGATGACGATACCTTCCCACTTGCCGATGGCGTTCACCTTCGGGGCGGGGCGGATGTGCTGCAACAGGGGGCCGACCACGGTCGGGCCGGTCACGGTCAGCATGGCGCCCAAAATGACGGCCAGCGCCCAGCCTTGTCCCAGCAGCACGTAGGCAAAGCCGCCAGCGAGAACCCAAGTCACAATCGCGCCGGTCGTGCAGAGGTTGATGATGGTGCTGCCGGCCTGTTTCAGTTCGCTTAGCCGTAACGTCAGCCCCCCCTCAAACAGAATCACGGCCAACGAGATGGCGACCAGCGGCAGCAGCAAGTCGCCCATCAGGTCGTCAGGCCGCAGCCAAGGTTGACCATCGCCGCCAAATGCGTCGCTGACAATCGCCGCGCCAGGTCCAATGGCGAATCCGGTGAGCAGCAGGATCAAGATGGAAGGGACTCGCAGCCGCCAGGCGACCCATTGCGCGCCGATTCCCAGTACAATGATGACGGTCAGTCCGATCAATTCGGAGTGCGCGGCGGCGAGTAGCGGAGCGAACGGCATGGAGTACAAAGTCCCGCGAGGCAAGTTCGGAAGGATGGCCAATCGAGGCTCACGAATAACTTAGCATCGCCCTGGGTCAATGAACAGGCGTCGAGGCGCAAGTCGGGCAAGGGATTAGGTTTGAATGCGGCCTGCCCAAGTGGTAGGATGGGATCAGATGGATCGTCCGCAAAAGGTCGCCCCGCAAAGCGAGTAGCCATGAGCCAGGTTTCCGATCACCACAAGCTGCGTTACGAGGACTACGTCCTGTTTCCGGACGATGGGCTACGCCACGAGTTGCTGGATGGAGTTCATTACATGCACGCTTCGCCGATTCCCTACCACCAGATCGCCTCCAAGCGGATTCAGCACCAGCTCTACACGGCGATCGAACTGCGGGAACTGGGCCTTGTGTTTAATGCGCCGATTGACGTCCATCTTGCCGAGTTCGACGTCGTCGTGCCCGATTTCGTGGTGCTGCTGCCGGCGAATCGCATTGTCACGCCGACCAAAATCAAGGGCGTCCCGGACTTGCTGATTGAGATACTTTCGCCCTCCACGCGCGAATTCGACCGCAAGCTGAAGCGCAAACGCTACCAAGCCGCGGGCGTGCCGGAGTTTTGGCTCGTCGATCCGGAAAACCACACGGTTGAGCAGTTGGTTCTGACGGACGGAAACTATATCGTGCGCGATCACGACGAAGTCGTGCGGCTGGCGATTCTCGACCAGGTGACGGTCGACTTCAGCAAGGTCTGGTAGTCACTTTGGCAGCGTGAGATCTTCTTCGGTGATCTCCAGCGACAGATTTTTCGGCGGCTCGACGTCGATCGTCCACAGCACGCCTTGGGTGACCAGGCGGCGGATGTTCTCACGGCCCCAGTTGGAATGCTCGTGCAGGCAGACGAAGCCGAAGGAACGGCCGCCGTCGCCGCGCTCCAGCGCCCAGCAGCACAACTCGGGCGTGCCTTGAATGTCCGCCTCCAGCAACGGAGTGAGCTTGCCCCGGTCGGTCTGCTTTAGCCGGTAATAGAACTCATCCCGCAGGCGGAAGTTCGCCAAGCCGGCGGTGATCGGATGGTCGGGCGCCACGACCTTCACTTCGGTATCGACGTGAATGTATTTGCGATCGTCGCCGCCGTGGACTGCGCCGATCAATTGCTGGTGGAACGGTGCGAAGCGGCCGTCCTTGGCGCCGGTAGCCCAGTGCAGCGCGGTCACGCCGCCACCGCGCTGCTTGAGCCGCAGGATCGCCTCCTGACGCTTGGGCGTCTGCTGCGTCCAGCGGCCCCCTTCGTCCAGGTAGAGGACGATGCCGTCGACGGCGTCAATCAAGTCGTTGCCCTCCGGCCAATCGCCGTCGGCTTGCACCAGGGTGACTTTCAGGTGAGGCACGCCCTGCAAACATTTTTCCAGAATCTTCAATCCCGGCATGTGCTCGTGCGCGCCCCGCGCGTGGCTCCCCTTGTCGCCAATCAGCAGCAGCGATTTCGTTTCGACTGGCTCCACGGCGGCCCCAGCGACGACAAGCCATGCCAATATCAGCGGGGCGAGTAAGACTTGCTTGGTGGACATGGCGAACCTGTCGGTGGTAGGGACATCGGGATCAAGCGGCCTGACCTGCCCTTGTACCTTACCACCGCGATCGCCGCATGACCAGCTTGTCGCGGATTTGAACGGGGGGAAACGGAGAGCACGAAGTCGCACTTCTCTGTTTCCTCTTTTCCGCTATGTTCGCTCGAATCTAACGATTGTACCACCCTCCCGACCGCCGGCCGCTGCATGGCCTATACTTTCGCAAGCAATACCGAATGCCCGCGGTTGCCGGCGGCCCATGTTCTGCCTCGACGGCCGACGACCGCAGTCACGACCTGGTCTCTAGCGAAAGACTTTCAGCCATGTTGGCGCGTTCTCGTCGGATTCAACAGCAGTGGTCGTTCTTGCACGCCTTGTATCGGCTGGCCGACGGGGTCTGCCTGCTCAGCGCAACCGCGCTGACGCTCTACCTGACCGGCTTTTTCAGCGGCGAACGGCTGATGGTGATTACCGCGGCGGCGATCGTCGTCTATCGCCTGGTGGCCGAGCTGAGCGGCATGTATCGAAGCTGGCGGGGCGTACCGGTGGAACGCGAACTGAGCTGCGTGCTGCTCACTTGGTTGTATGCACTGCCGCTGTTGACCGGCCTGGCCTACTTTACCGGCTATGCCCAAGAACTTTCGATCAACGCCGTCGTCTGTTGGGCGATCATCGCGCCTTGCTTGCTCTGCCTCACGCGCATGCACACCCGCTGGTTCCAGCAGTTCCTGCGGGCCAAGGGGCTGAACCGTCGGGGGTTTGCCATTGTCGGAGCGAACGACCTGGGCATCCAACTGGCGCGAAACATCGAGGCTTCGCCCGAGATGGGCCTGCGGCTGACCGGCTTTTACGACGACCGGCCCGACGGCCGCACGACGCCGTTGCCCAAGGACGTCGGCGCCAAGGTGGGCGATCTGGACGCCCTGGTCGCCGCCGCTCGGGGACGCCAGGTCGACATGATCTACATCACTTTTCCGATGCGGGCCGAATCGCGGATCAAGAGCGTGCTGGAAAAACTGGGCGATACGACCGCCAGTGTCTATATCGTGCCCGACTTCTTCGTGTTCGAGGTGCTGCACAGCCGCTGGACCAACATCAACGGCCTGCCGGTGGTGAGCGTGTTCGAGAATCCGTTGTACGGCGTCGACGGATTGTTGAAGCGGGTGAGCGACGTTGTTCTTTCTGTGGCGCTGTTGCTGTTGTTGGCGATCCCGCTGATGGCAATCGCGGCGGCGGTCAAGCTGACCTCGCCGGGGCCGGTCTTCTTTCGTCAGAAGCGGTACGGCCTGGACGGCCGCGAGATCCTGGTTTGGAAGTTCCGCAGCATGCGAGTCTGCGAGAACGGGGCCAGCGTCACCCAGGCGACCAAGGACGACGAACGCATCACCCAAGTGGGCCGCTTCCTCCGCCGCACTTCACTCGACGAGTTGCCGCAGTTGTTCAACGTGCTGGAGGGGAGCATGTCGCTGGTCGGCCCCCGGCCGCACGCCAACGCCCACAACGAGGCGTACCGCAAGGAGATCAAAGGCTACATGCTGCGGCACAAGGTAAAGCCCGGCATCACCGGACTGGCCCAAGTGAACGGCTGGCGCGGCGAGACCGAAACGCTCGACAAGATGGAAAAGCGGATCGAGTGCGATCACCAATACATCCGCGAGTGGTCGCTGTGGATGGACGTCAAGATTCTATTTAAGACGATCCGCGTGGTGATGAAAGGGGACAATGCGTACTAGCCGTAGGCCGGACCAAGCGGCGCGAGCGATTCCCCGTGTCACAAGACCCAACCGCCGCGCCGTTCCGGCAGAATCGCGTTGGATTG
>JBGTJT010000281.1:0-2592 GCA_041744995.1 Pirellulales bacterium
GGCGCGTCGTTTGCAGCGCGCCGTTGGCCCGCTGCAGGTCGCCCAGCGCCGCGTAGCCCTCGGCCGCCAGGTTCAACACCGAAGCGTACACGATCGCCAGATCGCTCTTGTTGCGAGACCAACTGGCGACGGCTTCCAGCGGTGGGTAGAGCCCCTGCCGATTGCCCAGCAGATGGACGATCGCACCCCACCGCAACGATTCTTCCAACACCAGCGGATCGACATAGTGATAGGCCGAGTAGGATGCCTCCTCGAACAGGTTGGCGGCGGTGGGAAAGTCCATCTGGGCCAAGGCGATTTTGCCCAACTCAAGCTGCGCCAAACCAGTCAGGGAGTGATCCCATTGCCCGGCGGCGACCAGCGCCCGCTGCAGCGAGGCAGTCGCCAGGTTGGTCTTGCCGGCCGCTTGATAGGCGACGCCTAGTTGCAACTCCAGCCACGCCTCGGACCAGTGATTCGGCTGGCCTTGCCGCTTGGAGGCGTGTTCGAGCACTTGCTTGGTCAAGTCGTCGTACTCTCCCAGCGGACCGAGAATCTCCGCGCGGCGGCGAATCGCCAGGCAAGTGCAACGGACCAGTTCCTCCACGTGCAAGGGATAGAGAATGTCTTGGTTTTGCACGACCGTTTGATCGTTGATCGAGCCGACATTCACCCGCGTCCGCGCGATCAGCATCGTCTGGGGAAACTTGCCGAGCCGCCGCTGCCGCTTGGTGTTGCCCCACGGCGGCGGCTGCTTGCCGACGATGTTGTCCGCTTGAATCGTATTGGGAAACTGGACGTGCATCATCCATTGCGAATGCGCCACGTAGAGCCGCAGGGCCGAGTCGAAGTGCTCCCGCGCCTTGGCCAGATTACCCATCTGGTAGTAGGTCTCGCCGGTCATCGTGTGATAGCAGATCGAATCGATCCAGCGGGCGTCGGCGGTGCGGATGCCCTGTCGGCCGGCGTCGAGAAAACCGTCCAGCGCGTCTTCGAAATCGCCCTTATAGAACTTCGTCAGCGCCGCAAAGTAGACCGGCTTGAGAATCGTGCGATCGTTGAATCGCTGGGCGTGAAGCGTCCCGCCGCCCAGGGCAAACGCCGCCCAGCCGGCCACCAGGAGCAACGCCAGCTTGGGACGTCGGTCGGACTGAAATACCATGCTGCCTCCAACTCGATTACGGAAAGGCGCTCTGCGGACGGCCTCGCGAGACGGTCGCCAAGCGGATCGCCATCGAAGCCGCCGGTTGCAAGCAACCACAGCCGATCAGAACCACCCGCCTAAATTGCCGCGACGGTATGCGTCTCGTGACGGCCTGGGAAGGCCGTCTTACAGCTTCAATCATACCCGACTACTGGCGGTTTGGCGAATTACAACGTGCCGTGATAGCACTTGCACCCAGGGCTTTACGGGTCTGCCAGGACAGTTGGAACAGGAGGAAACAGAGAAAACAAAGAAATGTGAGACTCTGTTGACTCTGCCCCGCTCTGTTGCCTGAAGAGTCGCTTCAATTGCAAAATGAATGCCCGTTACGTTCGCGCCAGGCATCGATGCAAGCTGACACCACGAACCAACCCAGTACAAAATACATAAAACACGCTATACCGCTATCAAGTTTCGGGCCCACTTCGACCACTTTGTTTGAGCGAACTGAGGGAAAAGGAGTCAACGGAGAATCCTTCCCTTCGTTCTCTCTGTTCCCTTCTGTTCAGCAATTTTGTCCCATTCAATCCGTTTCCCCCCTGAAAGCCCTGGCACTTAAACCCGCCTGCTCGGATGAAGTCAGAAACATTTCCGAGAAAATAGTCAAGGTTTGCCGTTTATGACGTCGATAACGATCGTGTCGATTACAACGCGCCACTGCATGGCCGAAATTGCGGCCCGCCGCCATATTGGGAGTGTTCCTCATGAAATCCGCGAAATCTCGCTTTTCGGGCTGTCTGGTCGCGCTTTCCCTCTCGGCGGCGGCGATCTGCTCGACCGGTTGCCAGTATCAGGTGGGCGGGCAGACATTGCCAAGCGGTTACTACCTGTCCGACGACGTGCAGTACTTCCCGGCCGGGCCGGAGTTCCAGTTGTCGAACGAAGCCGCCGCCATGGATCGGCTCAACGCCGAAGCCATCCGTTAGCTGCAACTAGATCGACTTCACGCCCCGCACAGTTCCAGTTCGATCGCCCGTTGGGCGGCGTCGATCTTCTGTTCGGCCTCGCAGGTCCAGTCCTGATGCACGAACACATGGTCAGCCGGTAGATCGCCGAAACTGATCCCCAAGCTGCGGGCGGCCAGGACCGCCGGGCCGTTGGGATCGACGCAGCGCAACTGGTGGATCGCCTGGGTGATCGGCACCGCCTCGATCGCCGGAGGCTGGTAGCAGACCATTTCGCCGAAGCGTCCCAGATGCACCAGCCGCACGGCATGCGCGCCGAACTGCGTTGCCAACACGCGATCGAACGTGGTCGGCGGACCGCCTCGCTGCAGGTGGCCCAGTACGGCGGTCCGTGTTTCGCGATGCAGGCGCCGCTCGATCTCCTGGCCGATCGTCTCTCCGATACCGCCCAATCGACATTGGCCTTGTCCCTCGCCGGCCGCCGCCCGCTCGACGCGGCCGGCC
>JBGTJT010000282.1:0-8312 GCA_041744995.1 Pirellulales bacterium
GCCACCGGCGGCGCGGCGCCGCTCGGCGCCACGCGGCGGGGGATCCCGTGGATCGGAGTCGAGGCTGTTCCTCGATCTACCACCGGGGCCGCTGGAACTGCTCTCATCGCGGCTTCCAGTTCCTTCGACGGTTCTTCCTTCAGGCGTTCGACGACTCCATGGCGCGTTTCGTCCAGGATGCGTTGTTCGCCGGCTTGACCCGCCGGCTCGGACGGTTGGCTTCTCTGAAACAATTGACTTCCCAACGGCAACGCGGCCGTTCGCGCGGCTGGTTCGCTTGCAGCTTCGATCTGCTGGCGATGACGCTCCGAATAGCTTTCGCGTTGCGACCAGCCCGATCGGGAGTCCTCGGTGCTGGCGCGGGGGTTGAGAAAATTGCGTCGCAATTGCTCCAACTTGCCCGCGAGTGTGGCGTCGCCCGATTGCGCGTCTTGAGCATAGACCACGGCGGTCAGGCAGCTAACGACCAGCATTCCGACGGCAATGGCCAGCTTTTTTCGCGACATGTTCCGATCCCGATGAGGTGGATAGATACAGCAACTGTCAAACTGTATCGACAGAATCGGATGCGACGATTGAGCATACCTGGCCGATTATGCCGGATTTTTCGGCTTCAGTCGTTGAGCAAGCTGCTAGCTTGCCGAAGCTGGCAGCTTCGGCAACGTGGCCGACGCTGGCAGCGTCGGCGGGAGCACCGCCGTACGTGGTTCAAAGAGCACCATAGACCGGCCGCAAGGTGGCATTCTGTTGCGGAGCGCAGTTTGGCGACTATTGAGGGGCGCATCGATCCCAACGCCGCGGACGCTGGCAGCGTCCGCCACGATTGGCACGTTCATGCCCCTGGCATGCTTGCGGCCGGTTCCTCGTGCCGCGTCACCTCGAAGCCCAACTCTTGCACCATTTTGTAGTCTTCCTCCGGCATCTGACCGCGGGTGGTGAGGTAATCGCCGACAAAAATCGAATTAGCAGCGTACAGCCCCAACGGCTGCAAGCTGCCCAGGTGGAGTTCTCGCCCGCCGGCAATGCGTATCTCGCTGGCCGGGTTCACGAACCGAAACATGGCCAGCGCCCGCAGACAGTCTCGGGGATTCAGCCTGTTGACGCCCTCCAGCGGCGTGCCATCAATGGCGTTGAAAAAATTGACCGGAATCGACTCCGCCTTCAGGTCGCGCAACTCGATCGCCATGTTGACCAGGTCGATGGGTTGCTCCCCCATACCAATGATGCCGCCGGCGCAGATCTCCATCCCCGCGGCGCGGACTGCGTGCAAGGTGTTGACGCGGTCCCGATAGGTATGCGTGGTGCAGATGTCGCTATAAAACCGCTCGCTGGTATTCAAGTTGTGGTTCACGCGGTCGACGCCGCAGGCGGCCAATGCGGCGGCTTGTTCCGGCGTAAGCAGCCCCAGGCAGGCGCAAATCTTGAGGTCGAACTGCTGCTTGATCTTGGGAACAATCGTGGTCACGGCCTTCATTTCCCGCTGCGACGGTCCCCGTGCGGAGATCACGATGCAATAGGTTTTGGCATTCCGTTCCGCGGCGACCTTGGCTCCCTCCAGCAGTTTCTGTTCGCTCAACAGGTTGTACTTGGGAATTTCCGCGTCGGAGACCTTCGATTGCGAGCAATAACCGCAATCCTCCGGGCAGAGGCCGCTCTTGGCGTTCATCAGGAAATAAAGCTGCACCGTATTGCCGAAATGGGCGCGGCGCAGCCGGTAGGCGGCCGCCAGCAGTTCGAGAATCTGCTCGTCCGGCGACTCTAAAATCGCCAATGCCTCGTCCTGGGTAAGCGAATAACCGTCTAGAACCTGCGTGGCAAGTTCATCCCAAAGCATCCCCACTCCGTTTTCCGTGCGGTTTATCATCGACCGAACCTCTCCTCGCCTAATGATTAACTCTTGGCAACCCGCCTCGATCCTGCGACAATCGATTGAGACACATTGTCACGAGAAATCCCCCAGAGTTCAACGCCGGTGAGCATGCATTACCTCGTACGATTCGGCACGATGGGGCATGTCGGCACCTTCCGGGCCGCCGAGCCGGTCCGCTTTCCCCGTGGCGCAAAGGTTATTTTGCGGAGCCGCCGGGGACTGGAAGTGGGGCAAGTGCTGGCCGACGCCGACGTTTCCGCCAGCGGCCATGCCGGCGACGGTGAGCTGCTGCGCCGCTTCACGACTGCCGATGAACTCATAGTCGCCCGGCTCGAAAAACATCGTGTCGCGGCCATCGACGCCTGCGGGCGGCGACTCACCGAGCGAGGCATCTCGGCCATGCTGGTCGACGTGGAGCACTTGTTCGACGGACAATCGCTCTACTTCTACTTCCTGGGAGAAACGACTCCCCAATTAGAGTTGCTGACGAATGAACTGGCCGAGTTGTACGAAACGAAAGTACAATTTCGCAAATTCACCGAAGCGGTCGACGCCGGCTGCGGACCAGACTGCGGCACCGACGCCGCCAGCGGCTGCGGCAGCGGATGCTCCAGTTGCGTGATCGCGGAGGCATGCAGTTCCAAAAGCAAGAAACTCCGCCCGACGCCCTCTCAGAATTGACGTCCTGGTCTATTCAACTCCGTAGCGGAACTCGCGTAGAGTTCCGAGGCATCAAAGTGGATGTCCGATACATTCGCCGTCTGCATTCTGGTGAATGCAGCTACATAGCGGAATCCGCCGAGAGTTCCGCAGCGGTGGCGCGGATGCTCGTTACCTATGCCGTCTGACTTTGGCGATTCAGCTACGGTATTGAGCCAGTTTGTCGACGTAGGCTTGCGCCGCGTGATCGATCCGAGCCGCATCTTCCTCGTTTGTCGCGCGGACCACCTTCGCGGGTATACCAAGTGCCAGCGACCGTGGAGGGATGATCGTGCCCTCGGTAACCACCGCGCCGACGCCGACAATCGAGCCGCCGCCGATCACCGCGCCGTTCATCACAACGGCGGACATCCCAATCAGGCAACGATCCTCGACGGTCGCACCATGCACGATCGCGTTATGGCCCACCGTGACGTTGGCCCCGAGCCGGCAGGGGAAACCAGGATCGGCGTGCAGCACGCAGCCGTCTTGAATGTTCGTGCGAACACCAATGAAGATCTCGTCGGCGTCGCCACGGATCACGGCGTTGAACCACACGCTCGCTTCCGCGGCGAGCGTCACGCGACCGATCACCACCGCACCGGGGGCGACCCAGGCTTTGCAATCAATTTGCGGCGACGGCAATCCGAACGAGGCTGATATCTCGTCGGCCATCGGCTACTCTCCAAGCTCACCGAGACTCTGCAGAAACTCGCTCATCTCACCGGCGGCGTGCGAATCGCCCTGGCGGCGAGCTTGCTCGATTCCCTCACGCAGGAAAGTCCGTGCGGCGGACACCTCGTCGCGGCGAGCCAACCCTTGCGCAGCCATGAAGAAGGCCGGCACGTGCGGCGGGTCGTCGGTCGTGAGCTCTCGCAGCAGCTTGAGACTCGCTTCGGCATCCCCCTCTTTCTCCAGTTCCAGCGCGAGGCTGTAGCGAAGAAAAGGATCGTGCGGTTCGTCGGCCAGCATCGCCTCGATTTTTGCGCGTCGGGTGGGGCCGCTACTCATCGAGTTTTTCCCCTGTGATTCTTAGCAGTTGGCCGTTCAGTTTGCCGTCCTCATCGGCGGCGCCGTAGACGGTGACATACAAGGCGCCGTCGTCGGAAAAAGCCATGGCGGCCGGTTTATCGAGCTTGGTCATCAGCATCGACTTGACCGCCGGCTTGCCGTTCTCCAATGCCGCGTCGAGGCGGTACAGGCCGCCATCCGCGGGTTCAGCCCAAGAAAAATCCAATGCATACAACAGATGGGGCGACTTGGGGCTGTAGGCCAACGCGTTGATGTCATGCAGGCCGGTGGGCAGATTAAGCAACAACCGTCCGCTTTCGGCACTGTAAAAGGTGAGCAGCGAGTCACCCGGTTCGCTGATCTCGCCCATTTGTCCGACGACAACTTCGCCGCGCGGGCTGATGCAGATCCCGACGGGCGCGTCGACGTCCACCTCTTCCTTGGTCGCGATGAACGGGGCCAACTCGCCCGGTTTGCCGTCCTTGATCGGAGCGCGGGCGACCCAGCCCTTGGCGTCGTCGCCATTACACGTCACGTAGATTGCGTTCTCGGTCGTGGCAACCGCGTAGAAATTCCCCTCGCCGCTTGCGGTCTTGTCGCTTTTGGGAATTGGACCCAGCTTGAAGGCGGCGTCGTCCACCGTCAGCGACTTGTCTGCCTGGGGCGTCTCAAACAGATACACCAGCTCTTCGCCGTCGGGGCGACCGCCGCCGCCGACAACCAGATACTTGCCATCCGCTGTGAACGCCAGTCCAAGCGGGCCGATCTCGTACTTCGGTCCAGGTCCGTATACATCCAGCGGAAACCCCGTAATGCAATCCTTCGCTTCTCCACTCTCGGGATCGAAGCGAATGACCTTTTGAGCGGCGCTATCCGAGACAAACACATGTCCGGTCTTCGGCTGCACGGCGACACCGGAAGGATTCCGCAAACCTTCCAATAGTACTTTGACCTCGACTTCATCGGCGATTGCGGCGCAGCAATGGGCCGCTAAAACGACAGTTGCAAGGCGCAGTGGCAACGAACGCGGTGAAAACAAGCGCGGCATGGCGGGCAACTCCGGTGGGCGAGACAGTGCAACAAACTCGACGTATTCTTGCCGATCCCGCATCGACTGACAACCAGGGCAGGGGGGCGGCCCATTCGGCATGCATAAATTCGAGGTATCAAGGAATCGACATTTTGAGCGGCTTTGTTCCGGCAGCCAATTGGGAATGACGAATGTCGAAGCACGAATGACGAAAGAAACCAGAATGTCGAATGAACTACTTCGTCCGCTTCAAAAGGCTGAGGGTGACTTACGCGGGTTCGTGCGTCCGTTCGTATTCGGCGATCTTGTCTTCGTGCGCAAGCGTCAGGCCGATGTCGTCCAGGCCATGCAGCAGGCAGTGGCGGTGATGGTCGTGGACGTGAAACTCAGTGTGAAAACCATGCTCGTCGCGGATCGTCTGCGACTCCAAGCAGACCGTCAGGGCATGCCCGTCGTGCTTTTCCCAACGTTGGAATAGCTCTTCGACCACGTCGGCGTCGAGCGCGATCGGCAGCATGCCGTTCTTGAAACAGTTGTTGTGGAAAATATCGGCGAAACTCGGCGCAATGATCACGCGGAAGCCGTAGTCCCCCAGCGCCCACGGGGCGTGTTCGCGACTGGAGCCGCAACCGAAGTTTTCACGGGTCAGCAGAATGCTGGCTTGTTCGTGGCGGGGATGGTTCAGTTCAAATTCAGGATCGTGCGAGCCATCGTCCAGGAACCGCCAGTCGTAAAAAAGAAACTCGCCGAAGCCGGTCCGCTCAATCCGCTTGAGAAACTGCTTGGGGATGATCTGGTCGGTGTCCACGTTGGCCCGGTCCATCGCCGCGACGACGCCGGTGTGTTGTTTGAAAGGTTCCATCGAATATTCCTTGGCGAACGAATATCAGCCGCGCCACGCGAGCGTCCGGTTTGGCGGGACCAACCGGGGCTAGCGCCCTTCGGCTGATGTTGATTGGTTGATTATTTGTAATCCCAGTCGCGGATGTCGACAAAGTGGCCGCGGATGGCGGCGGCGGCGGCCATCGCGGGCGAGACCAGATGCGTGCGGCCTCCCTTGCCTTGGCGGCCTTCAAAGTTGCGGTTGCTGGTCGAGGCGCAGCGTTCGCCAGGGGCGAGTTTGTCGGGGTTCATCGCCAGACACATGCTGCAACCCGCTTCGCGCCAATCGAAGCCCGCTTCGCGGAAAATTGCATCCAGTCCCTCGGCTTCCGCCTGCTGCTTCACCTGGCCGCTGCCCGGCACCACCATCGCACCGACCGCATCGCTGACGCGGTATCCCTTGACCACCGCTGCCGCGGCTCGCAAATCCTCGATGCGGCTGTTGGTGCAGGAGCCGATGAACACGCGATCGAGTTGGATCGACGCGATCGGCGTGCCGGCGGTCAGCGCCATGTAATCCAAGGCGCTCACGGCCGTTTTGCGTTGGCCCTCGCTCTCGCAACTGGCCGGATCGGGCACACTCCCGGTAATCGGTGCGACCTGTCCGGGATTCGTCCCCCAGGTAACTTGCGGCATCACGTCGGCGGCCTCGTAAATCTCGACCCGATCATACGCGGCCCCCTCATCACTGGGGAACTGCCTCCAACGTTCGATCGCCGCATCAAAATCTTTTGGTACGTGTTGCCGACCACGCAGATACTCGAACGTCACTTCGTCCGGCGCGATCATTCCTGCCCGGGCGCCGGCTTCGATCGCCATATTGCAGATCGTCATGCGGTTTTCCATCGACAGCCCGCGGATCGCCTCGCCGGTGTATTCCAGGCAGTAGCCGGTCCCGCCGCTGGCGGTAAGCTGGCCGATGATATAGAGCACCAGATCCTTGGCCGTCACCCCAGGGGCAAGCTTGCCGTTGGTTCGCAATTCGCATGTCTTGGGCTTGGTTTGCCGCAACGTTTGGGTGGCCAGCACGTGCTCGACTTCGCTGGTTCCAATGCCGAACGCCAGCGCGCCAAACGCGCCGTGCGTCGAGGTATGGCTGTCGCCGCAGACGATCGTCATCCCGGGCTGCGTCATGCCCAACTCCGGGCCGATCACATGCACGATTCCCTGGTTGGGATCGTGAATATCGTACAGGCGGATACCGAATTCCTTGCAGTTTTCCCGCAGCGTATCGACTTGCTTTCTGCTGATCGGGTCGGCGATCGGCAACGCCCGGTCGCTGGTTGGCACATTATGATCCGGGGTGGCGATGGTCCGATCGGGTCGCCGCACCTTACGCCCGGCCAGCCGCAATCCCTCGAATGCCTGCGGACTGGTCACCTCGTGAACCAGTTGCAAATCGATGTACAGAATGGATTGACCGTTGGCGTCGGTGTGGACGACATGCTCGTCCCAGATTTTCTCGAACATCGTGCGCGGTCGCGACGCACTGCCTGCGAGGGCCATGGAATATTCCTGGTGTTGCAATTGGATGAATTCGACGATAGCGGCGCCACCATGGCGGGCCGGCTTGTCGGTAGCTTTATCTAGGTGAAGTTTCTTTTTGAACGTAAACGGTTACCATTTCTTCAATAAACGACAACGCCATCGCAATATCTCTTGTTTCGCGACGCGTCAACTGTTCGAAACCTTCAGAGGCGACGACCCTATAATTACCGCTTGAGTCACCTTCGGGATACCATCCAGCAACGATAAGGATACCATTCGGCAACTTCACCTCCACCATATCCTCGCCAAGAAGCGATCGATCAGGCATATCATAAAGTCCGCCTGTCACCTTACAGTCACTTGCAACATTGGGGCGAATTTTCTTTATCATAGTGAAACACCCATTTCTCGTAGACGCTTTTCCGAAATCGGCCGCCCATGAATAGTTCCATCACTCGTCCATTCCGCAAATACAAACTGCGTAGGTTGACCAGAACATACGCCGACCACTCCATCTGATTTCATATAGAATTTTTTGAGGTGTCGGTCGTCGCGGTAGACGATTCCCTCATCAATGCATTCTAGCTCAAGTCGCTCAACGTCGGCGTCTGTCAAGGCTGGCAAGTATTGAGAGTCACTATGGATCGAGTACTCGACGGCTTGAGACCAATTGCGGTTTGTCGCCTTTCTGTGCTTTTCCAGTCTTACCCAGCGTCGCGGTTGCAGTTCTGGTCTAGGCACAACAAGAGATCCGAAGTTTTGCTTAGCCAGTAAACCAAGTCGACACAGCAAACTCACTCCATCCCATTAAGTTTATACCACCATTCACCTTGCAGCAATCGGCCCTAGTAAGCCGATGTTTCCTAAACTCTCAGAGAACCGAAACCGGCGTTCGTTCCCTTTCTTGCTTCTGCGGCGGCAGGTTACGCCACCAGGCGGCGGCCAAGTCGCGCGACCAATCGCCGCCGCAGTTTACGATCGACAGGGCGTCGCGAAGTTCGCTCACACTCTCGAAGCGATCTTGCGGCCTCTTGGCCAGGCACCGCAGGATGACGTCTTCCAGATCCGAGGGCACCTTCGGCTCCAGCCGCGACGGCGGCACGACCGCTTCCTTGGCGTGGGCGATGATCACTTGAATGGCCTTTTCGCCCTCGAACGGCGGGCGACCGGTAACAAGATAGTAGGCCACCGCCCCGAGAGCGTAGATGTCGCTACGAGCGTCAACATTGCCGTCGCCGGTCGCTTGCTCCGGAGACATGTAGAGCGGTGAACCGGTGATCGCACCCTCCTGCGTCAGTTGCGTATCGCCCGCCTCGGCAATCGGCTTGACAA
>JBGTJT010000283.1:0-2839 GCA_041744995.1 Pirellulales bacterium
ACGACCGCCCGCAGGGCCAACTGCGCCTCGCGGTACAGCGCCTGCCGCACGTCGTCGGACGCCGTAACGGACTGCCGCGCGTCGACCACGCGGTAACCAACCAGGGCGTTCAGCCGCAACGTGACCTTGTCGGCGGTCATAATCTCCTGACCACCCACGTCGATCATCGCTTCGCGCATATCGACCTCGACGACCTTGGCGTCGGCCGCACCGCGCCAGAAGGCGTACAGCCCCGGCGCCAGCGTCTCTACGTAGCGGCCGTCCTGGAACAGCACGCCCACGTGGTTCCGCTCGACCGCGCACACGTCGAGCAACCGCTCAGCCTGCGGCGACCGGGTGATGACCTTCAGGTCGTCGTGCTCGAAGCGGACGGCTCGCGCGTCGACGACCTCAACCCGCACCTCGCGCTGGCCCGTCCAGTAGGCGGACAGACCCGGCGGCAGGATGTGGCTGAAGCGGCCGTCGATCCAGACCAGCGCCCGCTCGTGGTCCTTCAGGTCCACGATGGCGGCGCGGTCCGTCAGCGCACCCGACTTGACGATCATGTCGAGCTTGTCGTGGACCAGCCACGGGTCGCGCTGCGAGACGACTTCAACGCGAACGCGCATGAGCGGATCGAACAGCCAGTGCGAACCGGCCGCGAGCAGACCCTTGAACTCGCCATTACGGAAGTACAGGCCCATTTCGTAGCTGCGAATCTTAACGTGCTTGAAGAACAACATCGCTGTACCTCCTTTCCTTTCTGGCCGAGCAATATAGATGCGGTCGGCTGGCCGCATGGCATATTAGGTGATTAGGACGCCTGGCGCTGGCGACTGGTTCGTTGCTAGTACCTTGATTCCAAGAAAAAAGGCCCTCGGGAGGGCGGTGCGTTCGTCCGATCACACCTACTGAGTGCGGAGTGCGGCTTGAGCGATGACATCTCACTGGCGTCGGGCGGTTTCTTCCCGCCGCGGCGTCACCGGGATGTCCGATGACGTTGCGACAGGCGTCGGCCGCCGTCGACCAATGAGGTGTTAGGGCGGTATCCACGCACTACAGGGCACTCGTCGGTGCTGCCGCTGTCAGAGCGGTTGATCGTCGATGACGACCACACGCATCCCACAGCGGCGGATCAAACAAACGTCCGCCTCCCTCGGGCTTCATGGTGACGCTTCCGCGTCGGTGACCAACCGGCCTTGCGGTGTTGGTACGGGAGTCGAACCCGTGACTGCCAGATCCCAAGTCTGGTGCTCATTCCACTGAGCTAACCATCACTGATACCGCACGTTTAGAACCCACTGCACGGAACATACGCTAGGAAACCCGGAGGGGGCCTGCGCACGCCGCTGGACGCACAGCATCAACGAACCTCGCTTAAAAAAGACGCCGGTGGGAGTCGAACCCACTTGGACCGGGTTGCAGCCGGTTGCCGTGCCGTCTGGCTCCAGCGTCATTCAAGTAGGACGTGTAAAGGCGAGATTGGTTCGCCGCCAGCGATTGTCTTGCGGAAGCGTGTCAGTCAAAATGTCGGATGATGCGATACCCGCGTATTGCAATCTCGTCGAAAAATAACATACATGGGGAATCCGAAACGATGGGCATGTTAGAAGGTCCACCAAAGCCAGCGGCACTGGCCCGCATATTGAAGCCTTGGTTTGACAAACAGAAAAGAACGGCATGGAAACCGAAAGTACGCGCGGGTAGTGGACAGCTCACTGATTCCAAGTTTGGGGGCCACCCTTGGCTATCTCCACGTGACTCGTGGCCCCTCTGCAAAGGGTGCGATCGTCCCCTTGAACTGTTCGTGCAGCTAAATCTTGAGGAAGTGCCCGAAGCAGTTGCCGGCAGATTCGGCAAAGGTCTTCTGCAGCTGTTCTACTGCCGTCATAACTGCAGCGATGGTGGCTACGAATATTTCAACGAGTGGATGAGCCACGTCCGCGTCGTGGCCCCTAGCGGTTCCGGCCAGGAACTGCCCGCTCGGCGAGAAAAGGGGGCCTTTCCGCCGAAGCGAATCGTCGGTTGGCGTGAGGTTCAGGATTGGCCGAAATCGAGTGAGCACGAACAACTTGGGCTTGTCCAAAAATTTGACTTCGATGCGAACACGTTTGACGTTCGGTGCGATCAGTTCGGAATAGAGCTAAAGGGACTTCCTTTGGAAAGCCATTACGAATACGACGAGCAAGTATTCTCAAAAGGTATCCCCCTGGGCGATAAGCTAGGCGGATGGCCTTGCTGGATTCAGAGCCCAGACTATCCGCGTTGTCCCCAATGTAGCTCGATCATGCAGTTCGTCTGGCAGTTAGATTCCGAAGACCACGTGCCATTCATGTTTGGCGATAGCGGCTGCGGATATCTGTTCCAGTGCAAGAGACACAAGCGAGTTGTTGCATTTGGTTGGGACTGCCACTGAGAGATTAGAGAATTTTAGAATCCCACGTTTCCTACGAGCTTCGTTGTTCTTCAGTGTCCACGCCAGGAGTCGAACCTGGTCCTCGACCTTCGCAGGGTCGCG
The DNA here is from genome assembly GCA_041744995.1 of Pirellulales bacterium. Classification (GTDB taxonomy): domain Bacteria; phylum Planctomycetota; class Planctomycetia; order Pirellulales; family UBA7805; genus JBBDLY01. Next base: position 2,498 of record JBGTJT010000283.1, read on the forward strand.
TGCGAATCCGTCACACTCCACGGACATGTTGTTTCGTCTTTCAAAGCACCCCGCCAGGGAGTCGAACCCCGTCTTGCAGAATCGAAGTCTGCCGTGCTATCCCTCACACTCGCAAGGCATTGGATTGTCGATCCGGGACGGCAGCGATCTGATGGTCGTCGCGATACCTGATCGCGCCCGGCTGCGTCGTCCAAATCTTCTGTACGAAAACTCCTTCTTCATTGAGGATCGCAATCAAGTCCCAAATTCGTCGTATCAACGGGGCGGCGTCTGATCGAAACCAGAAGACGCACCGCCACCCGTAGTCGTCAAGCGACGGAACAACCAGGTTCCGGTTGAACC
>JBGTJT010000284.1:0-10946 GCA_041744995.1 Pirellulales bacterium
AAGGCGCCCAGGCCATGCTCTACCTACGGTCGATTTACCTCAACGGCGACTGGAAGGAATTCGACCAACACCGAATCCAAACTGAACAAAATACGCTCTACGGGCAAGCTGCATAAAAGCGGGATGCGAGTTACACCCAAAAGATTTAACCTCCGCAATTTCATGATTGCGAACAACCTTGCAGCACAAACCGCAGTTCCTGCCAGTCAGGATCGTCCTCGACCAGCAACTTCGGGCAATCAGCCAGAGCGTGGTTGATTCGCTCTCCGGCCGCCCCAATGTCTGTCACATAGTAGTTCCAGGTGTGCTCGCCCGTGTGTTCGGCCCATGAGCTCTCCGATGTCGGGTTCAGGGAAAGACCACTTTCTTCGTGAATCGACAATAATTGTACTCATCGAGCGCCTTCAATGGATTGTCATTTAATGACCTAAAGTCACCAAGGTTGTCGATCTGAACCTTGGATATTCGTATGAACTCGATATATCGTTCTGCATCCGTCCGTTTTCGGAACGGTGCCCTTTCCAACCCATAGCCCTTCAGAATAGCCGCATCCCAGAGGGGCATGAGGCTGGGGGCCAAAAGATGAAGGCACTTCGCGGCTCCGACACGTCCGAGGACACGGGCGAAATCCGTGAAGACGCCAATTATTTCTTGTTCAGGAATCTCGTGAGTCATATGGAGTTCCTGTTTTCGGTACTTCATGAGCCGGTCGAAATGTTTGGAGATCACTCGTTCTAGATCGCAAAAGTGCTTTGCGAGCGTAATACCTGGCTGACGTTCGTTGAAGAAGCGATAGTAATTCTTGTTCCAAGTCGTCAGGAGCATCATGAGAGCCCGAACCAACTCGTCAATCTTTTCCTCTCTCGACTCCGTGTCGACGATGGCAGCGACCAGCTTCGTGACGGACCAGTAGAAGAAGTCTCGCGGCTCGATTTCCTTGAACTCGTTGCGTGCCTTGCGTAAATGTGAAAGTGTCGGCAGGGGATAGCTCATCGAATATCTCGTAGGTGGAAGAGTGTTAAAACTTTGTGCCTTGGGGTTGCGCTTACAGACCCAGTGTCGTGTTCTATTTGGCGATTTCCACTGCTCGCTGTAAGAGCTCTGTTGCTTTGGCTAACACCGGCCCAGCCATTTCATCGTGCTGGAGTGCTTCGAATGTCCCCTCACCGAAGTACAAGCCATCCGACACCAAGAAGGTCATACGTACGTTTCCCAACTTGGGCGGTGGAAGTCGCTGCTTTTCCCAAGGGCCGATTCGGTTAACTACCGGATGCGAGACGGCCACGAGTTCCTTCGCGAGGCCCTCAACGGGATTACCATCGCCCTCGAAGATTACGATCTTTCCTGACTGATTAAGATAACGGACGCCGCCTTCCGCAAAGGAAGCCAATACGTCCAAGCCTTGTTTCAGCCGTACCTCGACGATGACGCCGAACACCTTCTTCGGCGGCACTTCTTCGCCTGCGGCCCGCAGTCGGTTGTATGCAAGAGCGCGAACTCGACCTTCATTCGCTTTTTCATATGCGATCTTGCGCAATACCGTTTTGTCAGGATGGTCCGCCAACAAGGACGGCCAAATGCCTTCGTTTTTGGTGTTGTCTTCGTTTTTGAAAAGATCTAGGTCGTCGCAGAAGAGTAAGTTGTAGAGATTGTTGGTATACGACTGCTCATAGGGATTGTATTGTCCCGCCGCAGATGCAGAACAATCTGCGGCAAGGCCGATTCCCAGAGTGGCCCGTAGTTTCTTGAGCATTTCTGTTTGGCCCTAACGCCTGTATTGTGGGGTACCAAGCACTAGGAAATAAGCATACCAACTCAACGCCCCTCTGACACGAACAATCAATCAAATTCCGAGTACCCGCTTCGCTCGTGAGGAAAAGCCAGTGACCACGGCAACCTGTTATCGTGGCGGCCGATTCTCAGCCGCAGGCGCCTTGCGCTTCAACGCTCTAAGCACCAGCAGCACGACGGCGATTCCTACGCCGATTACGATCAGTCCCTTGGAGCGGGCCAGCACGGCGATCACCAGCACGATGACGACCAGGGCGCCGAGCAACACCCGCGGCAGGACGTCCAAGTGAGGATACGCCAGCCACAGCGCCCCCAGAACCAGTCCGCACCGCAGCAACATGCCGATGAGAAACTCCGCGTCGCCGCCGCCGCCCTGGTACAGCCGCACGGCGCCCGCGGCCACGATCAGCAGCAAGGCGAGCGCGCCGAGAATCGTCCGCTGCATTTTAGCCCGCATTATTCATGAACAATCTGCTGCGAGTCCGTAAGTTCAACCGCGGGCTGCGTTAGGCTTCGCGATTCGTCCTCAATGTATTTCAATACGTTTGCGGGCGAATCGCTCGCCTGCCTTGCCGCGATTGAACTTACGGACTCTCGCGACGATCGTCATGAACAATGCGGGCTAAATCCGATCGAGCGAGTCTATCCAGCGGGCGAGTTCCTGCAATTCCTCGGCGGTCAGGTAGCGGCCCCCCGCGCCGAGGTCCACGAGGGTGACGGGGTAGTTCTCCGCCTCGAACGCCTTCTGCATAACGCCGCCACGGGCGGCGGCCAAACGATCAGCCGACTTGGTCATCCACACGGCCAACTGGGCCGCGGGATCGTTCGGCGGGACGGTTGCTTCGGCCGGCAGTCCGGCGTCGACGACGGCCACGCCGCTGACGGCGTCGCGATGGTTCAGCGCCATCAGGTACGCCATCGCTCCGCCCCCTTGATAGCCGTGCGCCACGATCCGGGTGTCGTCTAGGGAATAACCTTCCCGCAGCCGTTCCAGCAACCGACGAACAAAGTCGACCTCATCGGGCGCCCATTCATTTTCCTCTCGCGCCAGCGGCGCCAGCAGGATCAAGTGCCGCTGTTCACAAATGGCTTTCCAGCGCTGGATGACCGTTTCGCGATCGACGTCGCCGGGAGCGTGCAGCCAGATGACCACGCCGTGCGGGACGTCGGGGCGATAGTTTTCCGGGACGTAGGCGTAGCCTTCGTTCTTGAACTCGGCGATCTTCAGCTCCAGCTCGCCCCGTTCGATATCCTCGCCGACTGCTTCGCCGGCCTCGGGCGCGGGCGGCACTTCGGCCAGAATCTCCGTCGGCAGCGACGCCAGCGTCAGCTCCGGCGTCAACTGTTGCTCGCCTCGAACGACCGTGAGTTGGACCGGCTTTTCGAGTCCGTTTGCGATTAGCGCCTCGATCGCCTCCGTGCGGTTTGCGACCGCCCTGTCGCCAATCTTCTCGATCACGTCGCCTGCTTGCAAGTCGGCCTTATCGGCGGGACTGTCGGGCCAGATCGCGCGGGCGATGAGCTTCTCGGTTCCGCGCTGGGGAAGGAAGCCAAGAAACGGCATGCGAAACGGCTGCAGTTCGCCGGCCAGTTCCATTTCGATCTCGATCTGTTCCTTGCCTCGCTTCACCAGCAGCTTAACGGGATCGCCGGCGTACAGCGGCGAAACAACATGCTTCAATTGCGCCTGGTTGTTAACCTGCTTGCCGTTGATCTCGATGATCTCGTCGCCTGCCTTCAGGCCGGCGGCGTCGGCGGGGGTGTTGGGGCGGACACTGCCGACGACCGCCGCTTCGGCAAACTGATCCTTGCCGCGGAGCGTGATTCCCATCACGCCCGACTTGAGATCCTCGCCTTGCTTCATCAGCGGCAACATCTTGTTGATCGTTTCCAAGGGAACCGCGAAGCCGATGCCCGAGTCGTACCATTGCGCACCCTCGGTGGCGGTGGTGGCGGTGGGCGAAAGCGGCGCCAACACGCCGATCACGTGGCCTTGAATGTCGACCAACGGGCCGCCGTAGTTGGCGGGCGAGATCTTGGCGTCGGTCTGCACAGCCTTACCCCAGACACGGTTCACCGCACTGACGATCCCCACCGACACGTTGGGCTGGTCGCCGGGAAAGGTGCGACCTAAGGCGATCGCCCAGCCGCCGGGAAGGACTTCCGCGGCGGGTGCGGCTTCCGCAACTTGCAACTTGTCGACTCCATCGACCTTGGAGAGATCGACCTTCAACAGCACCAGTTGCCGTGAGTCGTCTCGCGAAATCACCTCCGCCGCGCTCCGCGCTCCGCCCGGCAGTTCCACTAACACCTGCGCCGGCTTGCCGGCAAAAGGAAAACTGCTGGTGATGATGTATCCGTCTTCGCCCACAACCAGCCCGGTCGACGGTCCCGGCGTGACGCCCCCTTGTTCCACCACTTCGACGGCGCCGACCGTTTCGATGCGAACCACCGAAGGACCGACTTTGGCGGCGACCGCGCGAATCGCTTCTTCCTGAAGCTCGGCCAGACCCTGGCTCAGCCCGGTCGAGGCGCAACACAGCCCCAGCAGGGACACGACAAGACAACGGAGAATTAGGTGGTAAGGCTTCATGGAGTGATCTTTTCCAGTGGTGCTTGCAGCGTGAAGGTCTTGAAGTCCTGGCCGCGCATGACCGTGACCTTTATCTGTTCGGTGTTTTCGATGTGACGCAGTTCGGCGGCCACGTCGTTCCAATTGCGAACCAGCGCCTGGTCGATGAACAGCAGCAGGTCGTCCGGAGCGATTCCGGCCTCGGCCGCCGGGGAACCAGGCAGGATGCCGTCTACGAATGGCGGCGTATTTTCTACCACGTTGGGTACCAGGACCAGGCCGACGTCGGCCAACTTGAGCGGGTTGCGGGCCGATAAGTCGTCATCCTGCCTGCTGCGAATCTTGCCCGCCTTGATGTCGTCAATTGCTTCCCGCATCACTGCAACCGGTACCGTGTAATTGAGCCAGGTGCTGGTCGAGGCGTTTTTTAGTTCCTTGCCCAGCATGCCGAGCAGACGGCCTTGATGATCGGTCAGTGCGCCGCCGGCGGCGCCCGGATTGTTCGTGATGGCATCGGTCACGTAGACGTTGCCGCGAAATGGCGTCTTATAGACGCCCTTGCGGGCGTCGAGTTCCGTGACCGCCGAAATAACGCCGCGTTGCACGCTGGCCGGCTCGTTGCCGGTGGCCACGCCGTAAAGATTGCTAAACGCCAACACGCGATCGCCCGGCGCAGCCTCGGATGCTTCGTCCAGATCGAAGGGGATGACGGCTTCTGCGTCGATTTTCAGTACGGCGACCTCGAGCGTCGGATCGGCGCCGAGCAGCTTCGCCTCGTATCCGCGGCCGTCGTCGAGTACGACCCGGATGACCGTGAAATCGAGCACGTAACTAAAGACGGTCACGATATGACCTTCCGGCGAGATCAAGAAGCCGCTTTGATACGACTCCAGCCCCCGAAAGCCGCCCGCGCCGTAGATCTTGACGATCTTCGGCTGCGTCTGGCCGATCACCTCCGAGTAGGAAGGCCCGGCAATCGCCGGCCGCGCGCCGACAATGCCGGCAAGCAATACCAGACAGCAGAGCGTTACATGATTTCGTAGTTGATTCACCAAACTAATCCCCTGACTGAGGTCTATTCCGTCGTGTCTTCATCGTTGGCATCCGCCTCGTCGGCGGGCGCTGGGGCCTCATCCGGCTTGTCGACGGCAGCCGCTGGCTGGTCGTCGTCGGCCGGGGTTTCGGCATCCTTGGCCGGCGCGGGGCCGACTTCCCACTGCACGTTCTCGAACCGAGCGAAGATGTCGTTGCCATGGCGAACGCTGATCTTTTGCGGCAGCATGCGGCCGTCAACTTCGTGATAGTCGGAAAAGTACAACTCGCAGGGATCGACGCCGCTGTCGGGAAACATCTCGATGCCGACCAATAGACCGTCCGTTGGAGAGAACAGAAACCGCGTCTCGATTCCTTCGTGGATACCGACCAGCACGTCCACCAACTGGTCCCGATCGCCCAGCAAGGGGACTTCGCCGAGGTAATAGATTTCGCCGTAGTTTTGCAGCCCGCCGATCGCCAGTCTGCGCCAGCAGTGCAGGGCGGGGAGCATTCCGCCACGGCCGGTGGGCGCCAACTGCTCGCTGAGAATGCCGGAGAAATCGGCCTTGGAGTTGTAATCCTCGGTGACCGCCGTGCCCGCGGCGTCGGTCACTTCGACGTCGATTCGGCCGCCGCCGACGAAGCCGGCGGCGAACTTCCAAGGCGCGGCGGCGAATTCGCCGTGCCGCTGCCAGGCGTGGAAGATGCGCTTTTGATTGAGTTCATTAAAATGGTAATTGGCGAAACCGCGCTTCTCCTGGAAGTAGGGCTTCATTGCCGCGGGCATCTTGGGTTTGCCGAGGCCGGGAATCTGGATCGGAATCGGCTTTGGCTTCTCGCCCTCTTCTTTTTTATCGCCCTCATTGTCTTCCTCGCCGGGCTTAGGGATCGGGATTCCACGCGGCTGCGCGGGATTGCCTTGGGCGCGCGCCCACAGTTCGCCCTCGGGGTGGACACCGGTCAGCCGCACGATGGTTTCGTAGTCCTTGCCGTCGCGGCGGTAGACCAGCGGCACCCGCCAGCCGCGAGGAAAAATGCCCAGCACGTTCTTGAATGCGTTCACAGTGCGAATCCGTCGACCGCCGAAGCGAATCACCTCGTCGCCGTAGCGTAAGCCGCGACGATAGGCGTCGGAACTGGACAGAATGTTGTTGACGAACACGCGGCCTTCGGTGTCGCTGGAGACGGTCGCTCCGAGGGTGGCGTGTTCGACCACCCGGCCGCTGCGGAGGTAGCCCATGAAATTCTTGATTTGATTGATCGAGATCGCGTAACCTACGCCGACGTTCACACGCCCCCGCTTCTCGAAGCTGCCGCGGCCATTGACGCCGATCAACTCTCCCTGGGCGTTGAACAGCGGACCGCCCGAGTTGCCGGGGTTGATGGCCGCGTCGGTTTGAATGCAATCGGCGTACTCCAACAGCGTGCCGGCCGGATACTGGTAGCGATTCACGCCGGAAACGATGCCGTAGGAAACGCTCGGCGTGAAATCGGTCGCCAAGAGAAACGGATTGCCGATCGCGAAGCACCAATCGCCCACGCGTACCGCATCGCTGTCGGCCATTTCGGCGAAGGGAAAGTCATCGCGGCCGAACAGCTTGATCAACGCCACGTCTCCCACGGGGTCGACCCCCACGATCACCGCATCGTACAACTTGCCGTCGTCCAGCCCCACCTTCATGGCGTTGCCGGCCGGTTGGGTGACGTGGAAGTTGGATAATGCGTAGCCGTCCGGCGTGATCAAAACACCGGAACCGCCGCCGGCGCCGCCGGCGAAAATCGCACAGGTGGCCTTGCTCGCTTTGGCGACCACTTCGATCCGCTGGCGCTCGGCCTCCAACACCCGCGGGTCGACCTCTTGTGCGGCGGCGGTTGAAGTCCAGCCGCCGACCAGCAAAGCCAGTACTGCGACGGCGGTCGCTACCAAGGTGCAATCTGTTATTTTCATTTTACGACTCGTGCATTGCAGAGATTCAAATGGTCGCCAATATCGAGATTCTTGCCGAAGTCGACCAGGATGGTCAGCCGCCGCACGCCCGTCAGATCGATGTCGAGCGGCAACGGCTCGTCGCGGCCGGAAATATCGGCTCGGAACAACTCCTTGCCGTCTCCCTCGATCACCAGTTCCACGTCGCCAAGATTGCGATAGCGGGCGTCGATGCCGGCCAGCGCCTTCAAGCTGCTGAAGCTGTCGGGCAGTTGCCAGGTGATTCGCGTTCGACTGTGCAACGCGATCCCCTTGGTGTAGGTGTGGATTTCCGGCACGCCATCGTCGTTGGTTTTGCGTAGCTGGAGCAACGCTTCATCGCCGCGGATCGTGTCGTTGCTGATCGGAAGGTTCATTCGCGGTTGATAGAGCGCGGCGAGCTGCGGATCGTCGGCGACAGGAGAGAAGAACGGAGTCCACTCGATCAAACGCGGCTCGAGTTCGCTAAGGTACTGAATCTTGCCGGCCGAGAAATCGATCTGGCGAATCGTATCCAGCGGGCGGACCAACTTGACTCCGTTGGCGATCGTGATGGTAAGGCCGTCATCGGCCAACGCCAGGTCTACGGCGTTCAAGTGGCTGCCGGCCGCATCATGCACCACGCCGGCCGACGCCGGGGGGGCGATGCGGTTGGCGTTAAAATACACGACCCCTTCGACTCGTTCGCGGCGGACCGGCACCCATTCACTGTCGAGCCGGAAGTTCACGACGTCGGCCGTGATGTCGCCCACGACCCCCTCCAGGTAATCGATCCGCTCGTTTTTGCGAATCACGATCAGATCGCCGCCGACGTCCGCTTTGATCACCTTGGCCCACTCGGCCGCTTGTTCCTCGGTTTGCTGTTTCAACCGCACCCAACGCACCGCTGTGGATTTCGCCTCGAATTGGCCGCCGCCGAGCAACTGCGATCGGACGGTCCCCCCGGCAACGGCGTAGTTCTGAGCCATCAACAGCGAACCGTCATCCAACTGAACCCAAGCCGAAGGAGTTTCGGTCGACGCCGCGGGCGCGGAAGTCATGTTGAGGCCGATCAACTCCTCCAGCAGCAAAGTCTTTCGCTCGCCGTCGGTTTCGATGACGACTTGTTGCGAGTCGAGACTCACCAAGCGACCCGATTGCGTCGAGTTGTCGAGCGATTTCACGCTGACGTCGGCTGATGCTGCCGCAAGCAATAATATGGCAGGTAATACCCACATCGGTCGACATGTCTCCGGTTTGGCGGTGGTTGGCGGCGAACGCACGGGCTAATCGCGCCTGAGCTTGGCTTGCTCGCGAAAGAACTCTTCGATCGCGTCGCGGTAATGGGAGGGAAAATCGCGGCCGATGTCTTGCAACGTCTTCTCGCGTTCCTTCGGCGGCAAATCGCCCCAGCCGCTGCTGCTGCCGATATCCTTACGATCGACTTCGCCGGGGCCTTTGCCGCCCATCGGCAGACTGTCTTGCGCCGGCGACGACGATTGTATGTTGTCGCCGGGAGCGCCCCCCGACTGTTGCTGCTGCATTTGCTGACGCTGCTTCTCCAATTCCTCGATCAGCTTGTCGAGATTGTTCAGCGCCTCCTCCTCGGGGATCTGCACGGTCTTGCCCGCGCGGCCCAACGTCAGGCGGCGTTCCACGTCTTCCATCTGGCGAGAAATATGATTGAGCGACTCGTCCTCCATGTTCTCCAGATCGCTCTTCATCAAGCCGGCCAGCACGACATACCGCTGAGGCAACTCGGCCTCGTTCTTGAACAACTCGCCCAGCGCCTTCAGACCGATCTCTTTGTTCAACAGGCGATGACCGTTAAGGCCCTGCAAGAACAGCAGCGTCGCAGGATCGACGACGTCCTCCGGCTGGAGGTCGGCGATTTGAATGAGCGACTCATCATAGTAACGGTACTGGGCCAGCCAGCGCGCGTAATACAGCCGCAGATTGTTGCCCAACATCGGCGGTACGCCTTCCTCGCGGAGCCACGCATACTCAGGCGGATGATAGTCCTTGCCGGGCTGGGAGCAGTACGCGACCAACTCGTTCGCCCGCGGATCGACCAGGGCAATCGACTGGGCGACCGCGGCGAGTATTTCGGTGGCCGGCGTATCGGCGTCGATGGGCGCCCACAGCTCGTCCGCCTGCGCGGCGATCTGTTCGTCTTCCGATTTCTCTTGGAGCAAGGCCAACGTCTGTTGGCGGACCGACTCCAGTTCCGGCCGGGTCCAGGCCTCGGTCCGTGCAAGTTCATCCTCGGCGGTCGCTACCAGCGGCGCCGACAAGAGCAGCGCCCCGACGACAAGCGCCGAAATGTGATATAGGGACATGGCGGTGTATCCTCTTTCCTTAAGGTTCGACCGATTCAATTATAGGCTATTTGTTCTTACCGAGCACAATATCTCGGGTTACGCGGAAGATGCGTTCCTCGCGTTTGCCGAGGTCTTGTATCTCCGCGCGAAGCTGTCCTTCGTTTTGAGGATCGCCTTCCAGTGCCTTCTCGAACTGTTTGGTGCGGCGATTGACGCGGTCTTGCAGCGAGCGAATCAGTTTCAGCTCGGCAATCATGTCGACCAGCGGCTGATCCTGGGGTTGACCCTGTTGCTGTTGCTGCTGCTGCTGTTGTTGTTGTTGTTGCTGTTGTTGCTCGAGTTCTTCTTGGGCCTGCCGGACTGCTTCGAGCAGGTCTTCCAGCGAAGCGAGGATGTCGGCCTCGATTTGCCGGGTCATGACGCCCACGTCGGCCCGGTTGAGCCGTTCCACGACATCCTCCATATCGACGCGCACTTGCTCGAGCGCCTCGGGGAACGCCACGGAACTCCCTTCCTCGCGGAGCAGCGCCAGGGCCTTGTCGACTTCGCCGATGATCATCGATTCCTTGCGAGCGAGTCGTCCGGCTGCGATTTCATCTTCGCGGCCGAACTGCGCCTCGCTCTTGGCCGCCAACAGGTCGGTGGCGGCGTTGACTTCTTTTTGCAGTTCGATCATCTTTTCAAAACGGATTTCCAGCATCGCCAGCACCCGTTCGATCTCTTCCTCCCGCATCTGGCGAAGGATTTCCTCGAGTTCCTGCTTTGCCTTCTCCAATTCGGCGATGGCTTTTTCTTGCTCTTCGACCGCGCCTTCGCGCTCGGCCTCCTTAAGTTTCTTTTCGGCTTCACGCATGCGACGCTCGGCTTCCTGAATCCGTTGCCGAGCGGGGTTGGTATCTTGGTTGCCTTGCTCGTCACTTTGCTGGCCGCCTTCGCCACCTTCGCCACCTTCGCCCATGCCACCTTCGCCCATGCCACCTTCGCCCATGCCGCCTTCGCCCATGCCGCCTTCACCCTCGCCACCTTCACCCTCGCCACCTTCACCCTCACCACCTTCACCCTCTCCACCTTCACCCTCTCCACCTTCACCCTCTCCACCTTCCCCCTCTCCACCTTCACCCTCTCCCCCTTCACCCTCACCGCCTTCACCCTCTCCGCCTTCACCCTCACCGCCCTCACCGCCCTCACCGCCTTCACCGCCTTCACCTTCACCTTCACCTTCACCTTCACCTTCACCTTCACCTTCACCTTCACCTTCACCTTCACCTTCACCTTCACCTTC
>JBGTJT010000285.1:0-2470 GCA_041744995.1 Pirellulales bacterium
CTGTCGATCATCCATGAATTCGGCTTGCCGGGCGACTTCCCCGAAGACGTGCTGGAAGACTCCCGCGGCCGCGCCGACGAATTTGACGAGTCGATCCCAGCCGGTCGCCGCGACCTGACCGAGATGACGATTATCACGATCGACCCGATCGACGCCCGCGACTTCGACGACGCCATCTCGCTGGAAAAACTCGACAATGGCCACTGGCTGCTGGGCGTGCATATCGCCGATGTCTCGCACTTCGTGCGGGAGAAGACGCCGCTGGATCGCGAGGCGCACGACCGGGCCACCAGCGTTTACTTGCCCGATCGCGTGATCCCGATGCTGCCGGAGATCATCTCGAACAGCCTGGCCAGCCTGCAACCCGATCGCGTGCGGTACACCAAGAGTTGCTTCATGGAGTTCACGCCCGAAGGCGTCCGCACGCATACCGAGGCGTGCAACGCGGCGATCAAGAGCAAGCGGCGGTTTGCCTACGAGGAGGTCGACGAATACCTGGCCGATCGGGATGCCTGGCAAGAGAAGCTCACGCCCGAAGTCCACCGCCTGTTGGGCGACATGCATACGCTGGCGATGACCATGCGCCGCCGCCGTGCCAAGCACGGGTCGCTGGAGTTGAGTCTGCCGGAGGTGAAGATCGACCTGGACAACGACGGCAAGGTGGCCGGCGCGCACTTGGTGGAAAACACCGAGAGCCACCAGATCATTGAAGAATTCATGTTGGCGGCCAACATGGCGATCGCCGAAATGCTCAAGGAGAACGAATGGCTGTTCCTCCGCCGCGTGCATGAACCGCCCGATCCGCGGAAGCTGAAGCAGCTCACCACGTTCGTTCGCGACCTGGGCGTCGAGTGCGAAAGCCTGGAGAGCCGGTTCGAGATGCAGCGGGTGCTCGACCTGGTCAAGGACCGGCCCGAGGAACACGCGGTGAACTACGCGATGCTGCGATCGATGCAGAAGGCGGTCTACAGCCCGGCCGAGGAGGGCCATTTCGCCCTGGCCAGCGACTGCTATTGCCATTTCACTTCGCCGATCCGCCGCTATCCCGATTTGACGGTCCATCGCCTGCTCGACTTGAAGTTCGCCCACCGCAAGCCGCGGAACGACTTCGGCGAGCTGGCGATTCTGGGAGAGCACTGCTCGGAGCGCGAGCAGCGGGCCGAAAAGGCCGAGCGGGAATTGATCAAGGTCAAACTGCTCAATCACATGAGCCAGCGGATCGGCGAGGAGATCACCACCGTGGTGACCGGCGTTGAAGAGTTCGGCCTGTTCGCCCAAGGGGTCGACCTGCCTGCCGAGGGGCTGATCCACATCAGCTCGCTGCAAGACGACTATTATCATTACGAACGCAGCAGCCACACCCTAACCGGCCGCCGCGCCGGCAACGAGTTCCGGCTGGGCGATTTTCTAGTGGTGGCAATCGCCCGAGTCGACGTCGACCGCCGCGAACTAGACTTCCGCTACGTCCGCCGAGCGGACCGGCGAGTACCGAATCCTGGGCAGCACGCGGCGGAGAGCAAGCCAAAGCGATCGCCTAGGCCGGCGAAGAAGACGGCGGCGAAGAAGAAGCCCGCGAAGCGGAAGCGACGGCGGAAGTAAGGTACGCCGGCTTAAATTGTTGCGAATCGTCGCCGGATGTTTTATGCTATCCACCCTCGGAGGTGTGTTCGCTTGTTGGCTGGCTTGCCCCTTGAAAGTTTTGCGCTGGCACGAAATATAGATACGCAGGTATTTATCTACATTTGTGTAGCGAAGAAAAACTTCTCTGGCACGTGAGAGTTTCAATGCAACGACTGCTGTATTTGCTTTTATTCCTCTGCATTGTATTTCCTTTCGGGTGTCGAGAGCCTAAAGGCAATCGAAAGCTGAGCGTAGAACAAGCGGACGGAGTTTTGATTAACGATGTGAGGATCGCGACATTTCCTACCCCCGACGGTTGGATTCCAAATCGATCTGGCGGAAACACGGCGGTCATCCTTACACGAATAGGCGCGAACCGTCAAAATCCAGATGAAGTGATTTCCATTGACATTGGCAAACCCGTTTCACCGGACGTTATTGCATCGGCAAACGCCCTTGCAGCCAAGTTTTCTGGTACGGCCACTCCCTTGTCGTTCGAGGTGGACGGTGAACCAGCATATCGGGTGTCAATTCCCCCAAATTACGAAAAAATTATGCCCCGCGAGTGTATCGTGGTTCATCACGCCGATCAGGTTTGCTTCCTATTTGGTGGCTCAAAATCCACGGCCGATATTTGGCCAGTGTTGTGTGTTGTTGCTGAATCTTGGAATTGGAAATAGACTACAATTCGCGAACCGGCGGGGGTGGCAGGGGCAGCACAACCGTAGGCCGGACCAAGCGGCGCGAAAGAGTCCCCACAGCACAGGACATAACCGCCGCGCCGTTCCGGCAGCGCAAGCCGAAACGTGAATCTGCCGGAAATTGGCGTTTCCTCATCGCCGCGACTCAG
>JBGTJT010000286.1:0-27986 GCA_041744995.1 Pirellulales bacterium
CACGGTCACATTCCGCCGAATTTTCTTTTTCTTGACCTTCGACACCGCTGAACTCCTGATGTATGCCGTAGCTGAACTCGTGAGAGTTCAGACGATTAATTTGCTTACCGAAGATCCTTCACGCCCTTCTTGCCGGCGACCGTCTTGCGCGGACCCTTGCGGGTACGGGCGTTGGTCCGCGTCCGCTGTCCGCGGACGGGCAAGCCGCGGCGATGCCGCAAGCCGCGATAGCAACCGATTTCCCTTAAGCGGGAAACGTTCTGCGCCACCTGGCGGCGCAACTGCCCCTCGCAGATGTAATCCTTGTCGAGCAGGGCCGCCAAGCGTGCGATCTCGTCTTCGTGCAGATCGCGGGCCCGCGTGTCCGGATTGACCCCTGCCTTGTGACACAACTCGCGCGCGGTTTTCGGTCCGACGCCGTAGAGATACGTCAGTGATATGACCGCCTTGCGGTCGTTCGGAATGTCGACACCCAATAAACGCGGCATCTTGCAATAGCTCCTACCCGATGATCTGGACTGGGCGATATGGACTGAGCGAACCGGCTGCACGCACGCACTCGGCGGCTAGCCTTGTCGCTGCTTATGGCGCGGATTGGTGCAAACAACGTACACCACGCCACGGCGGCGGACGATTTTGCAGTTTTCGCAGATTCGCTTAACGCTGGCTCGAACTTTCATAACGGCAACTGGCCACCAATTCCTGGTTTAGGCAAAGAGATTGAGTATACGTCTGTCAAATGAGAAAAATCAACCCCCGACGAGCAAAATTTGCGCCCAAGCCCGTAGGGCGGCCATCCGAGGCCGCCCGCCAGGAACGCCGCATCGAGTGGCTGCCCCAGGACGACTCCCGGCGGCAACCGGCCCGCAAGGACGGCCTCAGAGGAGCCAGGGCTGTTGGAACAGGAGGAAACGGAGGAAACCAAGGAGTGTATGCTCCGTTGCCTCTGCCCCGCTCTGTTGCCCGACGAGTAGCTTCGTTCGTTCAAAAATACCAGCACGCAGCGCGAGCAAGTGCATCGCAAGCATGCGGACGTAACCCCGCCGGGACGGTTTGGGGAGGAAAACGTATCCCACCGCCATGCACTCGCTCGCGCGTCGTGCTGGTATTGCCTTGCTTGCCCCTCTGTTCTCTTCGTTTCCTCCTGTTCCAACAGTCGCCTCGCACGGTGTTACGACCCTTAAAGCCCGGGGCTGGCAGGGCCGGCCTACTTCTCCTCATCCGTCGCCGGCGCGGTCAAAATGCGGACGCCCGACTGGGTGATCGCCACGGTGTGTTCAAAATGGGCGCTCGGTTTGCCGTCGGCGGTGACCATGGTCCATTGGTCGGGCAGCGGCTTGACCGCCTTGCCGCCCATGTTGACCATTGGCTCGATGGCCAGCACCAACCCCGGCTCCAGCCGGAAATCGCCATGCCGGCGGAGTTGCGGGCTGACAAAGTTGGGGACTTGCGGCAGCTCGTGCATTTCGCGGCCGGTGCCGTGACCCACGAATGATTCGACCGTCGTCAATCCATTGGCCCGCACGAATGCGTCCATTTCGGCGGCCACTTCGCTCCACCACTGTTTCTTGTCTAGCAGGTCGATGGCGATGTCGAGCACTTCTTGCGTTACCTCCAGCAGCCGCCGCACCGCGGGAGCGATCTCGCCGACCGCCAGCGTCACCGCGCTGTCGCCGCACCAGCCGCCGATTCGGCAGCCGGTGTCGATGCTGAGGATGTCTCCCTCGACCAACTGCCGATCGTTGGGAACCCCATGCACTACCTCGTCGTTGAGTGACATGCAGGTGACGCCCGGAAAGGGAGGCCCCCCCTCGGTGGGATTTGGGTAATTCTTGAACAGCGGCACCGCGTCCAGTCGGCGAAAGTGTTCGGCAACCGCATCGTCGATCTCGCGGGTGGTGACGCCGGGGGCGATCATCTCCATCGCCAACTCCAGCGCTTGCCGCACGGCCAGGCCGGGGACGCGCATCCGCTGGATCTCGCGTTCGCTGCGAAGTGTCAGAGCGGGCACTACGGTTGTTTCCTCATGTTTCAATCGTCCGATTGGGTGGCTTCCTGCGTTGCCGCAGCGGCTCGAATGGCGTCGACGATGCTCTTGATCTGGTTCGAGACCTCGTCCTGCGGCTGGTTGGCGTCGATGGTGAACAGCAGACCGCGCTGTTGATAATACTTGAGAATCGGTTCCGTCTTGCGACGGTAGATTTCAAAACGTTGATGAACGATCTCCGGCCGATCGTCGTCGCGCCCGCGATGGGTAAGCCGCTCGATCAACTGCTGCTCGTCGACTCGCATTTCGAGTACGGCATCCAGCGGTTTGCCTCGTTCGAGGAGAAATTCATCCAACGCGCGGGCCTGCCCGGCCGTTCGTGGAAACCCGTCGAACAGCGCCCCATTGTCGCATTCCGGCCGTTCCAGCCGTTCGCCGACGATTTCCAACACGATCGCGTCGGGCACCAATTGTCCCTTGACGATGTATTGATGGGCCAACCGCCCCAGGCGTGTTCCGTCGTTGTAGGCCTGGCGGAGCATGTCTCCGGTCGAAAAGTGCGGAATGCCGAGATAACCCAGCAACCATTTGCTTTGGGTTCCCTTTCCCGCGCCAGGTGGTCCAACAAACACGATCCGCATGGCGTCGCGCCGCTTTCTTCGCTCAACAACCCGCGCCGTGGCGTCCGGGAACAGGATATCGCTAGGACTTGTCGAGCAGCCCAGGATAGTTTCGCATCACCAGATGACTATCGATTTTCTGCACCAGATCAAACGTTACGCTCACGGCAATCAGCAACCCCGTGCCGCCATAGAAACTGGCCACGGAATACTCCACGTTCATGGTGGTGTAGACGATCGTGGGCACGATGGCCACCAGCGCGAGGAAGCCAGCGCCCACGTAGGTGATGCGGACCATCACGCGCTCCAGGTAGTCGGCCGTCCGTTTGCCCGGCCGGTAACCGGGAATGAACGAACCGAAGTTCTTGAGGTTGTCCGCCATTTCCTTGGGATTAAAGGTAATCGCCGTCCAGAAGTAACAGAAGAAGTAGATCAGCGCGATATACAGCAGATTGTAGGTAAACCCGCTGCCTCCCTGGAACATGTCCGAAAGGCTCTGGATGTATTGGTTGCCGAGAAAATTGTTGCTCAACGTCTGGAACAGCAGCATCGGAATCATCAACAGGCTGCTGGCGAAAATGATCGGCATCACGCCGGCTTGGTTCACCCGCAACGGCAGGTAGTTGCGCTGCCCGCCGAACACGCGGCGTCCGCGGACGTGCTTGGCGCTTTGCATCGGTATTCGCCGCTGGCCCAAGGTGATATAGACCACCCCCACGATCACCGCGAAAAATAACGCCGCCAGAATAATCAAATCCTCGATGCCGAGTTTATTGCCACTGGGACTCAGCGCCAACTCGGCGCTGCCGAGCAACTCCCAACCGGCACTGGGCATGCCCGCCAAAATGCCGGCCATGATTAACAGGCTGATGCCGTTGCCGATGCCGAACTCGTCGATCTGCTCGCCCAGCCACATCAAAAACACGGTGCCGGCGGTCATCGTCAGTACGGCGGTGAGTTGCCAGACAAAGCTATAGAATGGATTCTGCATCGACTGCCATACTTCCGCCGCGATCAGCGTGGCCTGATCCTGATCCGCCCGAGCCACGGAATTATTTATCAACCATCTGAAATACATCCAGCTTTGTAGCAGGCAGATGCCGACCGTGGCATACCGGGTGTACTCGTTGATTTTCTTGCGGCCCGCTTCCCCCTCCTTCTTGAGTTCCTCCAGCGGCTTGTACACGCTGCCGAGCAACTGGAAGATAATCGAGGCGGAGATATATGGCATGATTCCCAGACCGAAGATCGTGGCCTGGTTCAACTGGCTGGCGCTGAACACGGCCACCCGCTGCAGGATGTCGCCGGCGCCGCCACTGCCTGTGCGGAAGTGTTCGAGCATCACTTCCGAATCGACCATGGGCAGAGGTATCTGCCAGCCGATGCGGTAGATCGCCAGAAACAGCAGCGTCAGAAGAATCTTCTGACGCAGCTCGGGAATGGTGAATATGACGCGAAATTTTTCCAACATGATCCGATCCGTCCGGTGACCAGCCTGGATTGTAAGTTCGAGACGTCCGCGGCGACGCTGTTGTAATCGCTTGGTTTACCGAAGTTTCCGCCGCCGGTCAACGCAAGCTGACCGAGGCCAAAGGCCGCGGATCGAAAATAGCCCTTCCGCGCCGAACCCATCTTGTTCTTGACCACCGGCTTTTTGCCCGGCAATACGTTCATTTCTCCACCCGAACTCTTGATCTTTTCCTCAGCCGATTTGCTGAAGCGGTGGGCGGAAATCTTCAGCTTTTTGGTCAACTCGCCGTCGCCGAGCACTTTCAGCACGTCGTAGCGGCAGTTGGCCAACTGCTTGCCCTTGAGTGTCTGGGGCGTGACTTCCTCTCCGTCCTCGAACTTCTCGTTCAACTGGCCGACGTTGACCGTGGCCACCTTCAGCGCGAACTGATTGTTAAATCCTCGCTTGGGAACGCGGCGCACCAACGGCATGGCGCCGCCCTGGAAGGTCGGATGCGCCGACCAGCCGGCCAGTTGCCCCTGCCCCTTGTGGCCTCGGCCGGAGGTCTTGCCGTGTCCCGAACCGGGACCGCGGCCGACCCGCTTCCGCTTTTTGAATTTCTTGATGCCGCGATTGACTTCGTGCAAACTCATGACAGCGATACTCCGCGGAGACGTTCGATTTCGGAAACGGTTCGCAGTTGTTGCAAACCGTCGATGGTGGCCTTGACCAGCGAGACCGCGTTGTTGGAGCCAAGGCTCTTGGTGAGGATGTCGTGGATGCCGGCCGACTCGCAGACCGCCCGCACTGCTGCGCCGGCGATCACGCCGGTACCGGCGCTGGCCGGCAGCAACACCACGCGCGACGCGCCGTATTCGCCGATCACCCGATGCGGAATCGTGCTTTCGACCAGCGGGATGTCGATCATATTGCGCTGGGCGGCCTTGACCGCCTTCTCGACCGACGGCGGCACCTCGTTTGCCTTGCCATATCCCCAGCCGACTCGGCCCTTGCCGTTGCCGACGACGACCATCGCCGCAAAACTGAAGCGGCGTCCCCCTTTGACCACAGCGGCACAGCGCT
Organism: Pirellulales bacterium; assembly: GCA_041744995.1. Classification (GTDB taxonomy): domain Bacteria; phylum Planctomycetota; class Planctomycetia; order Pirellulales; family UBA7805; genus JBBDLY01. Next base: position 5,141 of record JBGTJT010000286.1, read on the forward strand.
TGATCTTGACGACGTTGTCGACCAGTTCGCCATGGCCGGACTGCTTATCTGACTTTGCCACTGGTTGCTTGTCTCCTGCGTCGGCGAGCGACGCGATACGGTCGATGCGGATGTGCTCGAAACGGAATGCTAGGTACTAATCAATGAGATGGAAATTTGTGCCGCATGGCGCGGATGGAAAATGAAGCTGATTTATTTCGCGGTCTAAAATCCCAGACCGCCCTCGCGAGCGGCGTCGGCCAAGGCGGCCACGCGACCATGATAACGGCATCGGCCACGATCGAAGGCGACCTCTTTCACACCTGCGGCCAACGCCTTTTCGGCGATCAACTTGCCGATCGCCGTCGCGGCGTCGCGATTGCCGCCGTTGGCGAAGTCGCTACGGACCTCCGCGTCGAGCGTGCTGGCCGAGCAAAGGGTCTGGCCGACTTCGTCGTTGACCACCTGCGCGTAAATGTGCTTGTGGCTGCGATAGATGGTCAGCCGCGGACGCTCCGCGGTGCCGCGGATTTTGTTCCCCACGCGCCATCGCCTACGCCGCCGTTGCAGTCCGATTGTCTTTTCGTGATTCACCGTTAAGTTCTCGCTGTCTGACAGATGCTACGGAAGCATGCAAACCGAAATTTGAAATCTGAAATCTAAAGTCCTACGCACCGACGGCCTTGCCCGCCTTGCGCCGCACGTGCTCGCCTTCGTAGCGGATGCCCTTGCCTTTGTACGGCTCGGGTTTCCGCAGGGCGCGGACCTCGGCGGCGAATTGGCCCACTTTCTGTTTGTCGGTCCCCTTGATGACGATGTGCGTCTGATCGGGACACTTCACATCGAGTTCCGCGGGAATCGGCACTTGCAGTTCATTGGCAAAGCCAACCCGCAATTGAAGCGTGTCTCCGCTGATGGCGGCCAGGTAACCGACCCCGACCACTTCGAGCTTCTTTTGATAGCCGTTGGCAACCCCTTCGACCATATTAGCGATCAAGGCCCGCGTCAGGCCGTGCAGGGCGCGGCCCTCACGATTGTCCTTCTTGCGGCTGACGACAATCTGCTGGGGATCGTCCTCGAGCACCACCTCGACCTCGTCGCGAAGGGCCAACTCGAGCGAGCCGAGCGGTCCCTTGACGCTAAACGTGTTGCCGTCGATCTTGGCCTCGACGCCGCCGGGTATCGTAACCGGTTTCTTGCCAATACGGGACATCGTGCTGTTACCTTGCTATCGAACTTGTACGTGACACTCTCACTGCGATCCGCGGGGACGACGTCCGCCACGGCGCCGTGACGCGGCAATTACCACACTTCGCACAACACTTCGCCGCCGAGCTTCCGCTCGCGGGCTTCGCGATCGCTGATCACGCCCCGGCTGGTGCTGATGATTTTAATTCCCATGCCGTTAAGCACCGGACGCAGGTCGGTCGCCTTGCTGTAAATACGGCGGCCCGGCTTACTAACGCGTTTGAGGTGCTGAATCACCCGCTCCCCATTGGGGCCATACTTCAGGTCGAGATGTAACTGACGAAACGGTCCTTCTTCGGACTCGCTGTAGTCCCAGATGTATCCTTCGCGCTTGAGCACTTCGGCGACGCCCCGTTTCACTTTCGACAATGGCATGTCGACGTGGGGGCGCTCGACGCGCACCGCGTTGCGGATTCTGGTTAACATGTCGGCAATCGGGTCGGTCATCATCGGTCTTCGGATCCCCTTACCAGCTCGATTTCTTCAAACCCGGAATCAAACCCTGATCCGCCAACTTGCGGATGCAGATCCGGCAAATGCCAAACTTGCGGTACACGGCGCGGGGCCGGCCGCAAAGTTTGCAGCGCCTCTCCAGCCGGCTGGAGAATTTCGGCTTTCTGTTCGCTTTCGCGATCTTGGACTTGCTCGCCATGCGATTCTCTGAATGCGGGAACTAACGGTTAAAAACGACTCACTCTTACTCTCTCGACGACCGCTAAGCGGCCGTCGTTTCTTCCGTGCGGAACGGCATGCCGAAGCCTCGCAACATTTCGCGGGCTTCGTCGTCGTCGGTGGCCGACGTGACGATCGTGACATTCATGCCTTGCACCAACGCATACTTGTCCGGATCGATTTCCGGAAACACCAACTGCTCGGACAGTCCCAGGTTGTAGTTGCCATGGCCGTCGAACGCCTTGGGGTTGAGACCCCGAAAGTCGCGGACACGCGGCAACACCAACGAAATCAGACGATCCAGAAATTCATACATCCGTTGCTTGCGAAGCGTGACCTTGGCTCCGATCGCCTGCTCCTCGCGAAGCCGGAAACCGGCCACCGCCTTGCGGGCGCGGCATACGGCCGCCTTCTGGCCGGTCACATCGGCCAGCACCCGGACCGCCTCGTCCAGATACTTCTTGTCGGAGATCGCCTTGCCGACCCCCATGCTGACGACGATCTTCTCGATCCTCGGCAACGACAGGTGGTTCTCCCGGCCCAGCGACTTTTGCAACGCCGGCAGGATCTCGTTCACGTATTTTTCCTGCAAGCGGGGAGTCGGCGGCGCGGCCTGCTCGGACGATTCCTGCTTGCTCTTCTTTTCTTTGGCCATCGAATTTACCTACTAGGGCTGACTATCCTGGGCGCTTGTTATTTTTTGGCGTGCGACCGGTGGGCGGGCGAAAGCTCGCTGACCATCGAACCGCACTTCTTGCAGTAGCGCTGCTTGGCGCCGTCGTCGGTGAACCGCGCCCCCAACCGAGAGGCCTTGTTGCACGCCGGGCACACGACCATCACATTGGCCATGCTCACCGGCATTTCCATCGACAACCGCCCCCCTTGCGGGTTTTTCTGCGTGCGGCGGACGTGCTTGTAGACGCGATTGACGCCTTCGACCAGCACCTTTCCCCGTTCCGCGTAGACCTTGAGCACCTTGGCTCGCAACGGCCGATCCTTGGGGTCGGTCGACCGCAGGTCGTCCCCCTTGAGAATTTGCACCGTGTCACCTACCCGAATAAACATCGCTACACTACCTCGTTTGCCAGGCTGACGATCTTCATAAACCGGCGGTCCCGCAGCTCCCGAGCAACCGCCCCGAAGATGCGCGTGCCGCGCGGATTGTTATCTTTGTCGATAATGACCACCGCGTTGCGATCGAATCGCACGTAGCTGCCGTCGGCGCGGCGGGTCGGTTTGCGGCAGCGGACAATCACCGCCCGCACGACCGACTTCTTTTTCAAGTCGCTGCCGGCGATCGTCTGCTTGACGCTGCAAACAATCACGTCGCCCAGGCCGGCGCTGCGCCGCTTGGACCCCCCCAGCACTTTTATGCACATCACTTGCTTGGCGCCGGTATTGTCCGCGACGTCCAAGCGGGTTTGCATTTGAATCATGACTGTGACACCTAAGGAACCGACTCGCCGCGGCGAGCATCGCTGAATCTACGCTGTAACTACTTTGAGCAAACGGTCGATCCGACCGCTTACGACTGATCGCCGTCCGCGGAGGACTGGCCCTCGAAAATCTCTTGCTTCTCTTTCTCAATCGCCGCCTGCTGGTGCGCCGCCTTCAAGGCCGCCAGGTCGACCAACTGGCTCTTGCTCACCACGCGCACCAGTTCCCAACGCTTGGTCTTGGACCGGGGACGGCATTCGACGATCTCGACCGTGTCCCCCACGCCCGACTCGCCGGTCTCGTCATGCACGTGGCACACCGTCTTGCGGCGGATGTACTTGTGATAGCGGGGGTGCTTGATCAGACGGCCGATCTCGACCCGCCGGGTCTTTTCCATCAGGTCGCTAGTCACGACCCCCACGGCTACTTTCTTGGGCATGGTATTGGTTCCGCTGTCTCGGTATTCACTGTTTCGGTATTCGCTGGTTTGCTGACTACTTCTTGATTTTCTTACGACGCGTTGGCGGTCTCGCCGGCGGCCAGTTCTCGTTGCCGCAGCAGTGTTTTGATGCGGGCGATCAGGCGGCGGTTCTTCTTCAATTCGGCCGAGGCTGTGATCGATTCCGTCTGCGCCTGCATCCGCAGGTGAAACAGATTACCGGCCGTTTCCTTGAGGGTAAGGCCGAGCTGCTCGTCGCTCATTTCTCGTAGTTCAGATGCTTTCATCGCTCGCGTCTCTCGGTTGATTTTTAGGCGGTGCGTCGCTTGACGAAACGCACGCGGACCGGCATCTTGTGGGCCAAGCGGGCGAAGCAGATTTTGGCCGCCTGCTCGCTTGCGCCGCCTCCAATTTCGTACAGGATCGTCCCCGGCTTAACCACCGCGGCCCAGTAATCCGGCTCTCCTTTGCCCTTGCCCATTCGTGTTTCCAACGGAATCGAAGTAATCGGCTTGTGCGGGAAGATGCGAATGTACAACCGGCCCTCGGTGCGGAGGTACTGCTGTGCGGCGATACGTCCGGCTTCGATCGTCGCGGCGCTGATCCAGCCCCCTTGCAAGGCTTGCAGGCCGTAATCGCCGAAGACGACGTGGTTGCCGCGGGTGGCGTTACCTTTTATACGTCCTCTTTGGCTTTTTCGGTGCTTCACCCTCTTGGGCATGTTGGCCATCGATATCGTCCCCTTCGTAGAATCCTTGGTTAACCCAAACCTGGATGCCAATGTTGCCTTGCGGCGTCTTTGCTTCGGTAAAGCCGTAATCGATCTTGGCCATCAACGTCGACAGCGGAATCGATCCGGAACTCTGTTTCTCGCGGCGGGCCATTTCGGCGCCCCCTAGGCGTCCGGCCAGTTGGATCTTGATCCCCTTGGCCCCCGCCTCCATCGTGGTCTCCATCGCCCGCTTCATCACGCGGCGGAAACCGGCCCGCTTGAGCAACTGCTCGGCGACGTCCTCGGCAACCAGTTGCGCCTGAATCTCCGGTCGGGAAATCTCCTCAATCTTGATATTGATCCGGCGGCCGATCAGCCCTTGCAACTCGTCCTGCAACTGCTCGATCGCCTGCCCCTTGCGGCCGATGATGATACCCGGCCGGGCCGTGAACAGAATCACCTTCACCTCGTCACGGGTGCGTTCGATTTCGATCTTGGGAATGCCGGCGTAGCGATACTTCTCCTTGATGTACTTGCGGAGCTTGTGGTCCTCGACCAGCAAATCCGCGAAGTCCTTCTTGGAGGCGTACCAACGGCTCTTCCAACCGATCATCACCCCGGTGCGAAAGCCGACAGGATTGACTTTTTGACCCATGAATCCAACTCACTAATGTTTCATCTGCTCGGCAAATCGCCGACCGACTAGGACAACTGAACCTTAATGTGCGAAGTCCGCTTCTTGATCACATGCGCCATGCCCCGGGCGCGAGGCCGCATCCGCTTGAACATCGGTCCGCCGTCGATGCGGCAGTCGGTAACCACCAGGTCGCGAATATTACTCTCCCGCTGTTCCTCGGCGTTGGCCAAGGCGCTTTTGATTACCGACTCCAACATCCTTGCGCCCCGTTCCGGCTGGTAGCGCAGTATGTCGAGCGCCTCGTCGGCGAACTTGCCGCGAACCATGTCCGCCAGCGCGCGCACCTTGCGGGCGCTGATCCGTGCGTAGCGATGCGTCGCTTCGTATGCCATGTTGTTACCCTGCTCGTTTCGCCTGTCGACCGTTTCTCATTCACGCACGGGCCAGCGGCCCCTGCCACGCTAGCGCTTGCCGCCCTTGCCACCATGACCGCGGAAAGTCCGCGTGGGAGCAAACTCTCCCAGCTTGTGGCCGACCATGTCTTCGGTCACCAGCACCTTCAAATGCTGCTTGCCATTGTGGACCATGAAGGTATGCCCCACGAACTCCGGCACGATGGTGCAGGCCCTGGCCCACGTCTTGATCGGCTCCTTCACGCCGCGCTCCTCGAGCTTCTCTACTTTGTAGAACAGCTTGGGATCGATGTAGGGGCCTTTTTTCTGCGAACGACTCATAACTGCGATTCTCATTGTTCAAGCGATTTGTGCGATTGACTTCACTACACGATCTTAAGCTGTCCATAGCGACGCGAACGGCGCCGACGCACGATCGACGCGTTCGACGGCTTGCGATTCTGCCGCGTGCGGCCCCCCTTGGCGCTCTTGCCTTGCGGGCTGACCGGATGCCGGCCGCCCTTGGTGCGGCCTTCGCCGCCGCCGTGCGGGTGGTCGATCGGATTCATCGCGGTGCCGCGAACGTGCGGACGCCATCCCAACCAACGCTTACGGCCCGCCTTGCCCAATACGATGTTCATGTGATCGGAGTTGCTCACCGCACCGATCGTCGCCCGGCAGGAACTCGGAACACGGCGAATTTCACCGCTGGGCAACTGCAACTGAGCCCAATCGGCCTCGCGTGCCGCCAGTGTGGCACGCGTGCCGGCCGAACGGCACATCACGCCGCCACGACCCGGCTGCAGCTCGATATTGTGAATCGTCATGCCCAACGGAATATGCTTCATCGGTATGCAGTTGCCAATCGACGGCGGCGCGTCGGGGCCGCTCTCAACTTGCATCCCCTCGGTCAGCCCTTCCGGTGCGATGATGTACCGTTTCTCGCCATCGGCGTAATGCAACAGGGCGATCCGCGCACTACGGTTCGGATCGTACTGGATCCCCGCCACCTTGGCCGGCACGCCGTCCTTGTTGCGGCGGAAGTCGATCAGCCGATAGCGCCGCTTGTGGCCGCCGCCCCGATGCCGCGCGGTGATCTTGCCTTGATTGTTCCGTCCGCCGGTCTTGTGCTTCGGCCGCAACAGCCCCTTCTCGGGCTTGCTGCCGGGCGTCAATTCGGCAAAATCGCTGACGGTCGCCCCGCGGCGGCCGGCAGAAGTCGGTTTGTATCGTCGAATGCCCATCGGCTTACCTGTGAGTATCTCGTTTAGAAGAAGTTGATGCGGTATTCGCTGTCGAGTTCCACAATCGCCTTTTTCCAGTCCTTGGTGTGCCCGTAGCGGAATCGAGTGCGGCGCGGCTTGCCCTTGCGGTTCTGCGTGCGAACCTTCACAACCTTCACGTCGAACAGTTCCTCGACCGCCTTGCGGATGTCGATTTTAGTGGCCAGCCGATTGACCTCGAAGGCATAGGCGTTGTACCGCGTCGAGCGATGCATCCCCTTCTCGGTAACCAGCGGGCGCAAAATGATCTGATGCGGCGCTAATTCCATCCGCGTCTTGGCGCCGTTCTCCAGCTTTTTGCCGACTGTATCTCTTGCCATGGCCCGATTGCCCTTGCTGTTTTCCGACGCTCGCTGGCGCGAGCCGTTGGAGTTCTTTCTCAGTTACCTTCGTCGCCCACGGCGACCGTCTCGCGCGGCGCCGCAGCGTCCGACTTGGCGTTCTCGCGAAACGCCTCCCAGGCGGCCTTGGTGAGCACCAGGTGCCGAGGCCGCAAAACCGCATAGGCATTCAAATCCGCCACCGGCAGAATCGATACCTTGTCGATATTGCGCGTGCTCTTGTAAACGTTTGCGTCGTGCCGCTCCACCGCCAACAGCAGCGTCTTGCCGTCAAGCCCCAGGGCCTTAACGGCGGCCGCCATCTCGCGGGTCTTCGGTTCGGCAAACGACAGTTCGTCGACGATCGTTACCGCCTCTTCTTGAATCTTCATCGCAACCGCCATGCGGGTCGCCAACTGCAGCGCCTTGCGCGGCAGCCGATAGGAGAAGTCACGCGGCTTCTTGGCAAAAATATGCCCGCCGCCGCGGCGGATGCCGCTCCGCTTGGAGCCTGCCCGAGCGTTGCCGGTCCCCTTCTGGCGATACATCTTCTTAGTCGACCCGGCAACCTGGGCGCGCGATTTGGTCGCGAACGACCCCTGCCGCAGGTTGGCCTGATACATCACCACTGCGTCGTGCAGCAGTTGCTTGTTGATGCGCGGAGCGATCTCGGCCGGATCGACGTCGATCGTTCCGACTTCCTTGCCCGTCACGTTGTAAATTTTCAGGCTCGCCATCACTCACTACCTTTACCAATCGGTCGCCGCACATCGCGGCGACAAACCGACTATTTGATCTTGTTGGTTTCTCGAATCACGACGTATCCGCCGTTGGGTCCGGGGACCGCGCCGTTGAGGACGATCAGGCTGTTTTCCGCGTCGACCGAGACAATCTTGATGTTCCTGGAGGTCGTTCGCCCGCCGCCGTAGCGGCCCGGCATCTTCTTGCCCTTGAAGACGCGGCTGGGATAGGCGCTGCAGCCGGTGCCGCCGAGATGGCGGTGACACTTCTTCACGCCGTGCGTGGCCCGCTGTCCGGAAAAATTATGCCGCTTCATCGCGCCGGAGAAGCCGCGCCCCTTGCTGTTGCCGGTCACGTCGACCGCCCGCACCTCGGCGAACGCCTCGACCGTAACACTGTCCCCCACGCCGGAATCGCCAGCGGGGCCGCGGAATTCGCGAATCATTCGCTTTGGCTCGCAGTCGGCCTTGGCCGGAATCTCCACGCCGGCGGCTTCACGATTGCGGCGGCGCTTGCTCTTCAATGGGCCGACATGCCCCCGCTCGCTGCGGGCGGCGAGCCGTCGCGGCTTGTCGAGATAGCCGAGCTGCACGGCCTCGTAGCCGTCGCGCTCGAGGCTGCGGATCTGCAACACGCTGCAAGGCCCGGCTTGCACCACGGTGACCGGAATTACTTCTCCAGCCTCGTTATAGAGTTGAGTCATACCGACCTTGCGGCCGAGCAATCCAATCGCCATGGCTTTTACCTTGCAAATCGTGTTACGCACGCGGGAGAACAGGGCTAGAAATGCCGCCCCGACTTACCCACGACGCTTCCGTCGCATAGTGACTCCGGAAAACGTACTGCTTGTTAACCCAGCACTCCCGCCTAGCGGCTGGAGGCTTTGATCTTTATGTCGACGCCCGCCGGCAAGCTGAGCTTATTGAGCGCCTCGATCGTCTTGGCCGTGGCCTGCACGATGTCGACGAGCCGCTTGTGCGTGCGAATTTCAAACTGCTTGCGGGCCTTCTTGTCCACGTGCGGACCGGAAAGCACCGTGTAACGCTCGATGCGGGTCGGCAACGGGATCGGGCCGTGAACTTCGGAGTTCGTCCGCTTGGCCGTATCGACAATCTCCGCGGCGCTCTGGTCGAGCACCGAGTGATCGTAGGCTTCCATCCGGATGCGAATGATTTCCTGAGCTTTTGCCGCCACGGAGACTACTCCAGTTCAACTTGCTTGATCGGTCCCACGAACCGCATGAGAATCCCCTGCGTCGTCCAGCGACTCCAGGGGAAACCACCAATCATAAGGCTGCCGACGAATCTTGTAAAGTAGCGTTTTGAGAAAAACGTAAGCCCCGATTATTCACGGGCCAATCGGGGCTATGCAAAGTTCGCCAGCACCTCCGGCGGCGCCGGACCGTAGTCGGCCGGCTGCATACTGCAACTGGCCCGGCCTTGGCTGAGACTGCGTATGTCGCTGGAATAGCCGAACAAATTGGCCAGCGGGGCCTCGGCCTTGATCACCACCACCGCCCCGCGGGGATCGGTTTCGTGAATGATCGCCCGTCGCTGCTGCAAATCGTTAATCAACGGGCCTTGATAATCTTCCGGCGTGGTGATTTGCAGGCTCATAATCGGCTCAAGAATCTGCACGCCCGCCGCCCGCAGCGCCTTTTCGAAGGCGTCGTTGGCCGCGATCCGAAACGCCGCCTCGGTGCTTTCCTCCAGGCTCGCCTCGGCGTCGGTGATGCGGACCTTGACCTTGCTCAAGGGATTGCCATACAGTCCGCCCCCTCCGCTGGCGGCTGTCAGTTCCTCTTTCGCCGCATTGATTAGTACCGGAGGCAGATCCTCGCGACCGGCGATGGCGGCGATCGAGACCGGCGGCAGCGGACCGTCGTGCGGCTCCAACGCGATCGAAACCTTGGCGAACGTCTGCTGGCCGCCGATCTGCCGGTGGCATTCACCGACCGCCGTGGCCGCCTTCTGGATCGTTTCGCGGTAGCTTACCCGCGGCTTGTGAACCTTCACATTCAGATTGAAGTCCCGTAGCAGCCGGTGCTTGATGACTTCCAGATGCAGTTCGCCCATTCCACTGATCAACGTCTGGCCGGTCTCTTCATTCTCCCGAGCCAGAAAGGTTGGATCCTGCCGCTTCATCAGTTCCAGCGTTTCCGCCAGCTTCTTTCGTTCGATGGAGCTTTCCGGCTCGATCGCCATCGAGATCACGGTTTCGGGAAACTCGATCGATTCCAGCAAGATCGGGTGCTGCACGTCGCACAGCGTGTCTCCGGTGACGGAGTTCCGCAGCCCGATCACCCCGACAATGTCCCCCGCCTCCACTTGCTTGACCTGTTCGTCCTTGCCGCCGGGCCGGATCAGCCACAGTTGGGCGATGTTTTCCTTCTTCTCCTGACGCGGATTGAACGCACGGGTGTTCGCCTTGAGGGTGCCCGAATAGACCCGAACCCAGGCCAAATCGCCATGCTTTTCGGCCTGGATCTTGAAGACCAGCCCGCAGAACGGTTCGTCGTCGTCGGCTTTGCGAGTTTCACGTTGTTCCGGCTTGTTGGGATTGTCGCCTTCGACCGGCGGCACGTCGGCCGGGCTGGGAAGGAAGTTGGCCACCGCATCCAGCACCGGTTGCACGCCGGTATGATCGAGCGCCGAACCGCACAACACCGGCACAACCTGCCGGACAATGGTTGCCTGGCGGACAACTTTGCGGATTAGATCCTCCGGGATCGGGGCCTCCTCGAGCAGCAACTCCATCAGCTCGTCGCTGAACTTGGAAAGCTCGTCGAGCATGACGGCGCGGTATTCCTTCGCCTGGTCCGCCATTTCCTCGGGAATTTCGGCCTCGACTACTTTCGAACCTTGGTCCAGCTCGGGAAACGTGAGCAGCTTCATGGAAACCAGATCGACTATGCCGCGAAAGGCGTCCTGCACGTGCGGCGGACCGGCCCCGACGGGAATCTGCAAGGCGACCGGATTATGCCCCAGCCGCTTACGAATTTGCTCGAGCGTGGCGTAGAAATCGGCCCCTTCGCGATCCATCTTGTTGATGAACGCGATCCGAGGAACCTTGTACTTGTCGGCCTGCCGCCACACGGTCTCGCTCTGCGCTTCGACCCCTTCGCGGGCGCTGAACACCACCACGCCGCCGTCGAGCACCCGCAGGCTCCGCTCCACCTCGGCGGTGAAGTCGACGTGTCCCGGCGTATCGATCAGGTTAACCGTCATCCCCTTCCAGGCGAAGGTGATCGCGGCCGAATAGATCGTAATGCCCCGCTGCTGCTCCTCGGGATCGACGTCGGTGGCGGTGGTTCCCTTGTCGACTTCGCCCATGCGGTGCGTCTTGCCGGCGTAGAACAGCATCCGCTCGGTCAAGGTGGTCTTGCCGGCGTCGATATGGGCAATGATGCCGATGTTGCGGATCTTGGAAAGTTCGCGAGCCATGATGGTTCAATACTACAAGAGAATGCCGGCGCCGAGTTATCTTATTTTCATAATCATAATCTTACTCCTAATCTTAATCGCGTACCCTCGCGGAACGTTGCGCCGCAGAAAGGGGGATTATGAGTAAGCTTAAGAGTAAGAGTATGATTAAGAGTAAGTGATGGTCGGCGCATGAAAAGGCCGCGGGGGGAGCGATTTCTCCCGGCGCGGCCCGTGTGTTGGTTCGATTTACCAGGCGAAGTGCGCGAACGCCTTGTTCGCATCGGCCATGCGGTGGACGTTTTCGCGCTTGGTGACCGACGGTCCTTCCCGCTTGTAGGCGGCGATAAACTCCTCGGCCAGCTTCTCGTGCATCGGACGCCCCTTGCGATCACGGACCGAAAGCAAGATCCAGCGAATCGCCAGCGACTGCTTGCGGCGGCTGCTCACTTGCATCGGCACCTGGTACGAAGCACCACCGACTCGCTTGCTGCGGACTTCCACCTCGGGCTTGACGTTTTCCACCGCCTGAGTGAAAACGTCGATCGGCTCGACATCGGCCATCCGTTCGCCGATCAGGTCGAGCGCATCGTAGAAAACACGCAACGCCGTGCTCTTCTTGCCGTCTTCCATCAAGTTGTTGACGAACTTGGTCACCAACTTGGAATCGTAACGCGGATCGCCGACAAGCTGCTTGCGGCTGGCGGTAATAGCACCCATGAGTGTAATCAAACCCGTTTGGAAATGTGATCTTTGTTCGGTTTAAACTCTAAATTCTAATATCGAAATCCTAAACAAATTCGAAATTCTAATGTTCAAATGGCCCGTTGCGTGTTTCGGTCATTCTGATTTGTTTAGGATTTCGATATTCGTGCTTAGGATTTCTTTCAACTAGCTCTTCTTGGCCCCGTAGCGGCTGCGGGCTTGCTTGCGGCCGTTGACGCCGACGGTGTCCAAGGCCCCGCGGACCACCTGATAGCGGACGCCCGGCAGGTCGCGGACGCGCCCGCCGCGGACCAGCACGATCGAGTGTTCCTGCAAGTTATGGCCTTCACCGGGAATGTAAACCGTCACTTCCTTGCCGTTGGAGAGCCGCACGCGGGCGATCTTCCGCAAGGCCGAATTCGGCTTCTTGGGGGTCATGGTCTTCACTTGCAGACATACCCCGCGGCGCTGCGGGCACTGATCGAGCACCGGCGCCTTGGTCTTGGATTTTTGCGTCTTGCGATTCTTGCGAATCAACTGATTGATCGTCGGCATAAGTCGAACTTGGGCCTAGGGCTATCGTTTAGGATACCGTTCAGGAGAATTGCGAATCCCTTATATTACCGCCTGGACCGCGACCGTCAATAGGCCAATCGCGATCGGTTCGGACGATCGGCTAGTAAGACGGCTCTCCGAAGCCAGGGCTTTAAGGGTCGTAACATCGTGCGACACGACTTGTTGGAACAGGAGGGAACGGAGAGAACTGAGGGAAAGTTGCTCTGTTTCCTCCGTGCCGCTCGGTTGCCTCCAAAATTAAGTGGGCCAGCCAATACCAGCACGCAGCGCAAGCATACCAATACCAGCACGACACGCAAGCGAGTGCATCGGCGGTGGGATACGCTTTTCTCCCCCAAACGTCCCGCGGGGTTACGTCCGCTCGCTTGCGATGCACTTGCTTGCGCTGCGTGCTGGTATTGTTGGACGGACGACGTTACTCGTCAGGCAACGGAGCGGGGCAGAGGCAACTGAGCATACACTCCTTGGTTTCCTCCGTTTCCTCCTGTTCCAACTGCCCTGGCGGACCCTTAAAGCCCTGGCTCTCCGAAGCCGTCCTGCGAGAAACACAGCTTTCGAGCAGGCCGTCCCGCGTGAATAGCAGTCGGCTGCTCGTTTGACACCCCCATGCCGCACACCTTAGATTTGATGCTGATTCGCAAAACGGCCGGCCCCCAAGCACTACGACTAACCGGGCGGAAACATCAACGGCGCGGCGATCTGCTCAACTTTTCCCATCCACGGAGACTGTTCTCATGGCCCACGATCATAGCGGGAAACTCGATACGGTGATGCAGGAGAAACGCCTCTTTCCGCCGCCGGCCGATTTCGCCCAGAATTCCCATATTGGCTCGATCGAGGCCTATCAGCAGATGTGGGACCGGGCCGCCGCCGACCCGGCCGCCTTCTGGGGCGAGCTGGCCCGGCAGGAACTGCACTGGTTCAAGCCCTTTGATAAAGTGCTCGAATGGAACGTGCCGTTCGCCAAATGGTTCGTCGGTGGCAAGACCAACGTCTCCTACAATTGCCTCGATGTTCACCTGGAAACCCGGGGCGACAAGGCGGCAATCATCTGGGAGGGGGAACCGGGCGACACACGGACGCTGACCTACGCCGAACTCCACGCCGAGGTCTGCAAGTTTGCCAACGTGCTCAAGGGACTCGGCATTCAGAGGGGTGACATCGTCTCGATCTACATGCCGATGACGCCCGAGTTGGCGATTGCCTGCCTGGCCTGCACGCGAATTGGAGCGATCCATTCGGTGATTTTCGCCGGCTTTTCGGCCGAGGCGATCGCCGATCGCAACCAGGACGCCCAAGCGAAGCTGCAAATCACCAGCGATGGCTCCTGGCGCCGCGGCAAGGAACTGCCGCTGAAGAAGACTGTCGACGAGGCACTGGCCAAGAGCCCTTCGGTCGAGAACTGCATCGTGCTGCAGCGAACCGGCTGCACGGTCGAGATGCAAGCCGGCCGGGACCATTGGTGGCACGAACTGATGGCCGCAGCTTCCAGCGACTGTCCCGCGGAGGAACTCGACAGCGAAACGCCGCTGTTTATCCTCTACACCAGCGGATCGACCGGCAAGCCGAAGGGCATTATGCACACCACGGCCGGTTACAATCTCTATACCAAGATGACCTCCAAGTGGGTGTTCGACCTGAAAGAGGACGACGTCTACTGGTGTACCGCCGACATCGGCTGGATCACCGGGCACAGCTACATCCTCTACGGGCCGATGAGCAACGGCGCCACCTGCGTGATGTATGAAGGCGCGCCGAACCATCCCGACGAGGGCCGCTTTTGGGAGATCGTCGAGAAATATCGCGTCTCCATCTTCTACACCGCACCGACCGCGATCCGGGCCTTTATCAAGTGGGGCGACGCGTGGGTCGACAAGCACGATCTCTCCAGCCTGCGACTGCTGGGCACCGTCGGCGAGGGAATCAATCCCGAGGCCTGGATGTGGTACCACCGCAAGATCGGCCGCGAGCGGTGTCCCATCGTCGACACCTGGTGGCAAACCGAAACAGGCGGCATCATGATGAGCCCGCTGCCGGGTGCGATTCCGACCAAGCCGGGCAGTTGCACCAAACCGCTGCCGGGCATTCTCCCCAAGATCGTCGACGACGTGGAAGGCGACGAAGTCGAGGTCGGCCACGGCGGCTGGCTGACGATCGAGCATCCCTGGCCCGGCATGCTGCGCGGCATCTGGGGAGACGATGAACGTTTCCAGGAAGTCTATTGGAGCAAGGTGCCCGGCAAGTACTTGGCCGGCGACAACGCCCGCCGCGACGAGGACGGCTACTACTGGATCATGGGGCGAATCGACGACGTGATCAACGTCTCGGGGCATCGGCTGAGCACGATCGAGGTCGAAAGCGCCCTGGTCAGTCACCCCGACGTGGCCGAGGCGGCGGTGGTCGGCAAGCCGGACGAACTGAAAGGCGAGTCGCTGGCCTGCTTCGTGACGCTCAAGACCAAGGAGCCGAGCGACGAGCTGCGCAACGAACTGAAGTTGCACGTTCGTAAGGAGATCGGCGCGCTGGCCCAGCCCGACATGATCCGCTTCACCGCATCGCTGCCCAAAACCCGCAGTGGCAAGATCATGCGGCGGCTGCTCAAAGATATCGCCAGCGGCAAGGCGGAGGTGGGCGATACGACCACGCTGGAGGATTACTCGGTGCTGGCGAAACTGCAGGATGAGGAATAGCAGGGACGAGGAGCAGAAATGGGAACACTGCAGCGAATTGGTTTGAGCGGCTTCAAATCCATCAAGTCAATGGATATTGAGCTTCGTTCGATGAACATCCTCATAGGCGCTAACGGGGCTGGCAAGAGTAATCTTGTTTCATTCTTCAAAATGCTCAATGAGATGATGGGCGAGCGTTTGCAACAATACATTGCTACCGCTGGCCGTGCCCAATCGATTCTCCATTTTGGGCCTAAGGTCACACCCCAAATGGAAGCGTCACTGGAATTCGCCGTTGACAATGGCACCGATACCTATCGGATGCGGCTCTTTCACGCTGCCGGCGATACGCTGGTTTTCGCCGAGGAGCAATTAAATTGGCTGCGAGCCGATTGGCAAGGGCAACCGAAAATGCTCGACTTGGGTTCCGGCCATCAGGAAACGCGAGTCAAGGCGGAGGCCGAAAAGAATGAGCCAACTGCGAAAGTCTTCCGCCATCTCTTGAACAACTGCCGTGTATTTCACTTTCACGATACTTCGGCTACGGCCCGTGCTCGGCAATATTGCTATATTGGCGACAACCGTTGGCTGATGCCCGACGGAGGAAACCTAGCGGCGATTCTATTTGAACTCAAGAACAGGGAGAAGAACACAGCCTATCAACGGATCGTCAAAACGATTCAACGAATCGCGCCATTCTTCAAGGACTTCGAATTGGAACCGTCGGGTTCGAACAACAAGGACATTATTCTCAATTGGAGTCAGAAAGATTCCGACCAGGTATTTGGCCCGCATCAATTGTCAGACGGTACGCTACGGGCCATTTCGCTGATAACGCTTTTGCTGCAACCGGTCGAGAATCTTCCGAACGTCGTTGTGGTGGACGAACCCGAGTTGGGTTTGCACCCCGCGGCAAAGACATTGATCGCGGGCTTGTTCAAGAAGGCGTCTCACCACTGTCAGTTGATCGTTGCCACGCAGTCCGCCGCGCTGCTTGATGCTTTCGACCCGGAGGACGTCATCGTCGTTGATCGAGATGCAAAAGCATCTACGTTCAATCGCCTTGATACAGTCGAGCTGCGCGATTGGCTTGACGAGTATTCGGTCGGCCAATTGTGGGAGAAGAACGTCCTCGGAGGAGGACCGTTCTCATGAAGCGGCTCTACCTAACGGTGGAAGGTCAAACGGAACAAGCTTTCGCGGTAGATGTTCTATTGCCGTACTTGTCGAAGTTCAACGTGATGGTTACGAAGCCACGCCTCACCGGACTGCACGCCCGGCGCAAAGGCAGGATACCGACCGGCGGATTGCTCCACACGTTCGTTCATACGCTGCGGGATATACGACGATGGATCCAAGAAGATAAATCGCCGGATGCCCGGTTTTCCATGATGATTGATCTGTATTCGTTGCCTTCCGATTTTCCAGGCTATGACGAGGCAATGAAACATTCCGATCCGTATGACCAGGTAGCGACGTTAGAGGAGTCCCTGACAAACGAATTGGGTGACCCTCGCTTTATTCCCTATTTGCAAGTGCATGAATTTGAGGCCGTGGTCCTTGCCGATCCGAACTGTTTCTTGGAGTGGTTTGACAATATTGAACGACCTATCAAGAAATTGAAGGAGGAGTGCGAGGAATTCGACAGCCCCGAAAAGATCAATCACGGGCGTCAAACCCATCCGAAGGCTCGAATCCAAAAGTATATTGAGGACTATGACGAAAACGTCGATGGCCCGATTTTAGCGGAGTACGTAGGTGTCGAGAGAATTAAGCAAAGGTGTCCGCACTTTGCCGCCTGGATTGCAATACTTGAACAGCTTGACAGTTGACGAAGTCGCGGTGAACGAGTATTCCTACCGAACATGTCTTGGCGCTCGGAACTGAATTTCTTCCTTGCTTGCCGTTTGCGACCTCCGAAGAACACCGTCGATAGCGGCTCGAAGAGCATAGGCATGAGCAGCAATGATCTCGTCGGGAGCATCTTCCGCCACCAGTTCCCCGTGCCGGCGGAGGCGATCGACGGCAACGGGCATGTGAACAATGTCGTCTACCTGCAGTGGATGCAGGACGTGGCGGTGATGCACTCCGACGCGGTCGGCTGCACGGTCGCCACCCGTGCAGCCGGCTGCACCTGGGTGGCGCGGACGCACACCATTGAGTACCTTAGCCCGGCGCTGGCGGGCGACACCCTCCTGCTCTCTACTTGGGTGGCCGACTTTCGCCGCGTGCGCTCGATGCGGCACTACGAGTTCCACCGCGAGTGGGACGGCAAACTGCTCGCCCGCGGCCAGACCGACTGGGTGTTCCTAAACGTCGCCTCCGGCCGCCCCGGCACGATTCCCGAGGGCATACGGAATTGCTTTGAGTTGAGCTAGCTCGCCTTATTCATGAACAATCTGCTGCGAGAAACAAGCCATGTGGGAGTTTCTATTTGGACCGAAAGACCGCTCCCGCGATTGGGTCCGCCGCGAGGGTTTGCCGCTGAAGTTCTCGCTCGACGATGCCAGTCTGAATTCCGCCGGGCTGGGCGATCAAATCGACCGGATCGAATTTCTCGGGCCAGCCGAGGATCGTCGCCAGGCACGGTACGGCGCTTTCTGCTACTATAGCCTCGGTCTCTTCATTGAATGCGACGACGAAGGACGGATCACAGAAATCGACGTGGTCTATTGGGACGAAGACGGCGAATTCCAGGCTTATCAAGGCGCGGTCGTCTACCAAGGCCGTCCGGTGGATTTACAGGGCATGTCGAAGGACGCCTTTCTCGCACGATTCGGCCCTTGCTACTGGGAAGACCGCGACGATTGCGAGACGATCCTATTCTACGAGTTTCGTGATCTGGAATGGATGGTCGAGTTCGACGAACAGCAGGTGCTCAAGCGGGTGGCGATCGGCATTCATGCGGTAATGGCCGATGCGAAGCAACGGGAAATGTATGGGGTGACGCGCCCCTGGCCCCCTGCCCCAAGTTCGCCGGGCGATTAGCAAATATTGCCTATGCGTGCCCGGCCGATTTTGGCGTCAACGCAACACTCGCCCCCTGGGCACACACGCTTGCACACGCAACAGTAAAAGCTGAGCTACCTCGCTTCGACCACGGCAGCCATGAAACTGCTGGGCATGGCAATGTACCAGTTGCTACGACGCTGCTAATGCGACAATATCTTCAGCACGAGGCTCATCTGGATCGACCCAAACAACATCTGAAATGCCTTCAACCCATTCACTTAGAAACACTTTGTCCATCCAATCCATCCGTGCGTTCTGCATACTCCGTTCGCCAAATCTGATGACGTGTGGCCCCATGTCCACGAACTGCTCTGGTTTGAACTTTGCGTTCATTCCTACGTCATCAATCCTATCTACAGCATTTCGAAGCGAATTCGTGACTTGCGCCAAATCGAGACTGTCGAATTTCAGTGCAAACGACGACGCCGACACCCTGTGTCCCTGCATTTCTAGCGAACGCTTAATTGCTGAATTGAATAAACTTCCCAGCCAAGTCATCACGGCGATGCGGCCACTTAAGGGAATTACGACCAATTGATTTCGTGAGATTCCAAGGTGAGACCTTAAGGAGGCGCCGACATCAAAAGCGTAGGGCAGTTTAGAGCTTCCATACTTCGCCGGTTCATCGTGTTGTCCTCCCAACCTGACGTGACGTTGTGAGCCGTGGCTTCCTGGCAAGATATCATACGATCTTCCCGCAACGAGCACCCCTTTGTTGCTTGTTGACTGTACCACAGCAACGGATTGACCGGTATCGATGTCGATTAGAGTCGTAGCTTCCTGGGACGGCGAAATATTGCTGTAAATGCGATTGCTCTCAATAAAATCCCAGCCGTCCTGGGCCGGCACTACAACTCCGTCGCGTTGATACAAAAGATTGGACGATTCCATGTCAGCTAAGACTTCTTGGATAACGTCGGAAGGGATTGCAGGGGCAGCACTCGACTCGAAAACATTTAGGAACTGCGAGACAACACGTCTGTGATATTTAACTTGCCGAAGATAGGCTAAAATTTGCTGGATTAGCACTGAACGCCGCATCGGGGCAGTTGGCCCCGGTGGGACTCCTTGTCGCGACTGTTGAACATACGCTTCGAAAACTAGCTGGCCTACACGATTTCGCGCCATACAAAGTACGCGAGTCTTGCCGTTTCGACGACGACAGCCTCGCCCAATCCGCTGCAGAAAACTGGCCAAGCTGAATGGCGGATCAATGCACACGACTAGGTCAATATCTCCTATGTCGATGCCTACCTCAAGGGTCATTGTTGCAATACATACTGCCCTGTTGTCGCTTCTGAATTTCTCCTCAACCTTTTCGCGTTCATGTTTCGACAGGCTCCCATGATGGCCATAAATTGGGAAGTTCGCAAACAAGCCATACTTGAAATAATTTGCGCCACGATCAACTTGCTGACGACTATTCACGAAGACAAGTACCTTTCGGACATCTTCAATTTCTGAACACGCCTCGATCGTCGCGTGTGCCCTCGCCTGATCGTCTCCAGGTACACATTTAAACGTCGCTTCAATTTCTCTTTGTCCTGGCACACTGATTACGGAAGAAGACTGACCTAAATACGCACTAGCGATTCGCTGTGGATCGGATACCGTAGCGGATAGAGCAACTCGCTGATAAAGACCGCTATCTTCTGGGCGAGCATGGGCTAGGAAAGCTGAAAGGCGATTAATAATACACCGGAGTTGGTCACCCCGTGGCGACCCATCTAGTAGGTGAATTTCGTCGATTACAAGCGCGCGAAGATCGGCAAGCACATCTCTGTTGAACGTTAGCAACGACTCTAACGACTCGGGGGTCGTAATGAGTAGTTGTTCCCTCCGTTCTGACGACATTGAGTGATCTGCCGTTTTCCTACCTATTCGTATGCCTGTATCGTGAACGGGGCGTTCTAACCGGAGGAACAAATCGTTAACCAAGGCTCGCGTCGGGGTAACGACGATTGCGCTTAGCTTGGGCCATGACTCGCGCGTCAGCCGTTCGCAGATTTCCAGGTCTTGCAGTTCCTCGGCCAGTGTGGCGACTTCGTTGGAGACGGCCGTTCGGCGAAGATCCAAGTGCTTCAGCGATCCCAGCACCCGCAACCGCCGGGCGAAGGCGTCGGAGACCTTGCTGCCGGCCAGGCTGAGCGTGCGCAAACCATCGAACACCGGCCGCTCCATCAGCAGCAGCTCGATCAAGTCGTTGCCCTGCGGCGAGTTGTGCAGACGGATGCTCTCGATGGTCTCCATGAACTGGGCAAACTCGCCAAACGACCGCTCGAGCCAATCGGGCGCTTCGACGGTCGCTTCGGCCCCCAGCGCCCGCAACCGCCCGAGCACCTGCTCGGTCCGCTGATAGCGATCGACCCGCGCGGCAATCCACTCGCGGCGGCTGGCGCGGAATTCCAGGTAGGTTTGCGCCTGCTCATAGGCCCGCTGGATCTTGAGAAACTCCTCGATGCTGCCCCCCACGTCGGGATGCACCTGGCGAACCAAGGTGCGATACGCCTGCTGGACGTCCTCGGGCAGGTACGGCGGCAGCAAGTGAAGCGTGGCCATGAAGTCGGGCCGCTCAATAGGGCGGCTATCGGCGGGCGGCGACATAAGATCACTTTCATCATGCAGGTCATCAATTCCTATCGCAGCCTATGCGGCGAGCGGGGCGTTGGCAATATCTGGCAATCGCCGCTGCAGTGAGCTTCCGCAGCACACCTATCAGAGGAATATCCTGTCGCTGACCGAGAAAAATCCCCCCTTCTAGTGAAAGATTCGCGGTGTCGGTTGGAATTGCGTTGAAATGACGTCGGCTGCGAATACAATGGGGGACAACCCCCCCACCAATGCACCCTGCTAAACCTGGGGGAGACGGGCGTAGCTTGGTAACCAAACAACATTGATATCAGCCTAAAGGTGCCGTCCCATGACGCGGAGACTGTTCGGTTTCTCAATCTTGCTACTTGCCATGCTCCCGGACTCCAGCGCGGCGGCGCTGGTTGGATATGAGTTCCAGGGAAGCGTCAGTCCTGTTTTCTTCGGCGCAGCGTTTGGCGAGACGTTTCCCAAGGCGGCCAAGGTCGAGGGCCGCTTTCTGTACGACCCCGACAGCAGCCTGACGTCGGGCGGCGGCAGTAGTCCCGCTTGGTACTTACAGAACATTCCCCACGGTTTTTCGGCATCGTTTGGAGACGAACCAATTGTGGTTCGCGCCGATACCTATTTCATCAAGGTGGCCAACAACGTCTCCAATTCGTTTCAAACCGTGGATTCTTTTGCCATACACTTCAACACAGACGAGTTGCCCGGCGCCACCTTGAACGTCGCTGGTGACGAGAAAAGCCCGGCGTATTTCCTCATCGACTTCACCGATTTCAGTGCCTCGGTCTTTGAGAACGACGAACTGCCGAACCATCTCGATCTGGGCGCACTCATGTCGGACGGAAAGTTGACGTCGCCGTTCAATATGTTGTCGCAATCGACCAACCTGATGGGCAATGGAATCGCGTTCTCCGTGACCAGCTTGACGCGATTTGAAGTGATGGTGCCTGAGTCGAGCACTGCTTGCTTGTTGGCGGTCGGTGTATTCTTCCTGCTCGCGTTACGATTCAATCGTAGATTGGCATGAAATGACCCATGAGAAACCGCGGCGGCTTTACATTAATTGAACTGCTGGTGGTGATCGCGATCATCGGCATCTTGATCGCGTTGCTGTTGCCTGCGATACAAGCCGCGCGGGAGGCGAGTCGGCGGGCCGCCTGTTCGAACAATCTCAAGCAGGTCGGCTTGGCGTTGCTCAACTTCGAAAGCAGTCGCCATGAACTGCCCGTCGGCGCCACGGCGCGGGTGACGCACGGCGTTTCGTGGTGGGTTGGTCTGCTAGGTTACATGGAACAGAAGGCGTTGGCGGATAGAATTGAAGCCGACGCACCGTTTAGCGGCTCTCTGGTCGCACATTCCGGAAACGCCCAAGCAATCGATGGCGTGGTGATGGCCGCGCTGCATTGCCCTTCCAGCCCGTTGCCGCCGCTTTATTCCGTCGGCGGAATCGAAGTGCAAATGCCCTCTTATGTCGGCATTTCCGGGGCCACCAGCCACGACGGATTCGAGGAACACCGGGTGAATACGTGCTGCGCGGGGCGGAACGACGGCCAAATTTCCGGCGGCGGCACATTGATTCCCAATCGGGCCGTCCGGCTGGCGGAAGTGAGTGATGGCACCTCCCATACCATGATCGTTGGCGAAGCGAGCGACTTCGCACGCGATGCTGCCGGAGTGCGATTCCGCGTCGACGGCGGAGTACCCGTCGGCTGGCTCACCGGTACCAATGTGCCGACGACGCCGCCCAACTACACGCTGCCGTTTCCCAGTTACAATCTCACGACCATTCGCTACACACCAAACACAAGAGACTATGACCGTGCTGGAGTTCATCACGATCACGGGGCAAACAACCCGCTGATTTCGGGGGTGTAGTCTCGTGAGGGGCTGATTTAGGCGGCTTTTTGCAGGATCGTTGGTTGGTTTCGCTCGTAAGGTCGAATTTCGGGAGTCTGATGTTTCGATAGGTTGGCTGCGTAGGTCGATTCCCACACGCCGCTGAGCAGG
>JBGTJT010000287.1:0-1778 GCA_041744995.1 Pirellulales bacterium
CCTGCTCAGCGGCGTGTGGGAATCGACCTACGCAGCCAACCTATCGAAACATCAGACTCCCGAAATTCGACCTTACGAGCGAAACCAACCAACGATCCTGCAAAAAGCCGCCTAAATCAGCCCCTCACGAGACTACACCCCAACAACTCCGATTTTTCCCTGCCGATCGAAGTATTGAACTTCAACACTTCCGGTACCGGAGATTTCCTCTTGCAAGGCGATAACGCTGTCAATGGAACGCCAGACCGTCAAGAGTTCGAGTTTCTTTTACCCGTCTTTGCCCGCTACGTTCGCTGGGACGTCAACAGCGCGCAATCTGTTTTCGAGGGGGCCTCTGAAATGGAGTTCTGGGCGTTTGCGACTGTCGTGCCCGAGCCAGAAAGTGTTGGCTTGTTAGCTATCGGCGCTTGTGTGCTGATAGGCTTGGCATTC
Organism: Pirellulales bacterium; assembly: GCA_041744995.1. GTDB lineage: Bacteria > Planctomycetota > Planctomycetia > Pirellulales > UBA7805 > JBBDLY01. The sequence goes on from JBGTJT010000287.1 coordinate 433, forward strand.
GGACGGACGCGACGTTACTTCGCGAAACGGTGATCGCATTCCGAATTGGCTGGTGTTGGGTCTGCCAACTATTTGATTCGGAGTCTTGATAATGTAGCAACGTTTCTGCTTTAGCATTCCAAACTCGCGAATCGATCGCCTTGCTAGTCATGGAAATACGATGCGAAGTCCAACTCGTGCCTTTACCCTCGTCGAACTCCTGGTGGTGATCACCATCATCGGGATCCTCATCGCCCTGTTGTTGCCGGCGGTGCAGTCGGCCCGCGAGGCGGCGCGGCGGACGCAGTGCGCCAACAATCTCAAGCAGATCGGACTGGCCGCGCAGAACCATCTGTTTGCCCAGGGGCACTTTCCCAGCGGCGGTCGCGGCTGGGCCTGGATGGGCGACCCCGACACCGGACTCGGTCCGCTTGCCAGCGGCAGTTGGGCCTATAACTTGTTGCCTTTCCTTGAACAGCAGTCGCTCTACAACATGGGCGCAGGGCAGACCGACGCTCAAAAGAAGGTCACACTGGCCGAAGTCAGCAGTATCCCGGTAGCCACGTTCAATTGCCCCACGCGGCGGCCCGCCGAGCCGACGACCAAGCGCAATTACACCTTGGCCGATTACGGCATCGGCGACGCCGGCTTGCAGTGCCACAATGCCAACAACGTCACCCAGCACGCCCGTAACGACTACGCGGCCAACGGCGGCAGCGTGAATCTCTCCTGGAACAACGGCCCCAGTCCGGCGCAAGTCGCCGCCGAGACGGGGTACCGAAACATGAGCGCCGCCAACGGCATTGTGCATCAACGCAGCCAAGTGGCGGCGGCGCAAATCAAGGACGGCGCCAGCAAGACCTATTTTGCCGGCGAAAAGTTTATACGCGTTGAATTCTACTTGACCGGACAAGACTTGGGCGACGACCAAAGCGCCTGGGCCAGCGACGATCTGGACACCGTGCGGTTCGGCTCCATCATTCCGATCCGCGACCGGAGCAACGTGAACAACACCCGCGGCTTCGGCAGCGCCCATCCGGGCACCTGGCAAGCGGTGATGTGCGACGGTTCGGTCCGGGGGCTGAGCTACTCGCTCGAGGCCGTCACCCACGCCAACCTGGCCAGCCGCAACGACGGGCAGGCGGTGAGTCTGCCTTAGAGTTCTCTGGAGGCCATTTGTTATTTGTTATTTTTTATATGTTATTGCAAGGTGCTCCGCGCGTGCGAGAAGCGTAGCGCCGCCAACAAGGTCCGACTCAAACTCAATAACAAATAGCACATAGCAAATAGCAAATAAACATCCCTCTCCGACATCCGAGTGACACTATGCATACGTTATCCCGCCGTCACCTATTGCAAGGCGCGGC
>JBGTJT010000288.1:0-7877 GCA_041744995.1 Pirellulales bacterium
GGCCAGCACGGACTGGAACTGCTCAAGCCGCTGGCGGGCGAAGATGGCGTCGTTCGACTGTTGACGCATTGCAACGCCGGCGGCCTGGCGGCCAGCGAACTCGGCACGGCCTTGGCCGCCTGCTACGTGGCACACGAACAAGGCAAGCGACTGTCGATTTACGCCGACGAAACCCGGCCGCTACTGCAAGGCGCCCGGCTGACCGCCTGGGAGTTGGCCCAGGCGGGACTCGACGTCACCTTGATCTGCGATTCGATGGCGGCCCAGGTAATGAAGGAGGGCCGCATTCAAGCAGTGATTACCGGCGCCGACCGGATCGCCGCCAACGGCGACGCGGCCAACAAGATCGGCACCTATCAGGTCGCGCTGGCGGCGGCGGCGCACGGCATTCCGTTTTACATCGCGGCCCCCAGTAGCACGTTCGACTTGGCGCTCCACAGCGGCGAGGAGATTCCGATCGAACAGCGCGACGCCAAGGAAGTCACACACGGCTGCGGCCGACAGACGGCGCCTGACGGAATTAAGGTCTATAATCCGGCCTTCGACGTCACGCCGGCCCGCTGGATCAAGGCAATCATCTGCGAACACGGCCTGATTGAGCCGGTCACCGCCGATCGCATCGCCGAAGTGCTCAGCGGATCGGCGGCCACCGCATGAACATGTCCAAAGCACGGCTTCGCACACAGATGAAGGCGATCCGCGCGGACCTTTCGCCCGACGCACGCGAGGAGGCCAGCCGCGCGATCCAAGGTTGCATACTCGCAGACGCGACGTTCGCCGCCGCCGAGCGGTGGTTCGTCTACGTGTCGTTTCGCGACGAGGTCGCGACCCGGGCGTTGATCGACGAACTACTTGCCCGAGGCAAGCGGCTCTGCGTGCCGCGCACCGGCGGCGGGCGGCAAATGCAGGCCGTGGAGTTCCCCGGCTGGAGCGCGATGCAAACCGATCCGTTTGGCTTTCTTGCCCCGCCGGCCGCCGCACCGGCGGCGCAGGAACTCGATATCTGCCTCTGTCCCGGCCTGGCGTTCACCACCTCGGGCGACCGGCTCGGCTACGGAATGGGCCACTACGACCGCTTTCTCGAGCGGTGGCCCAGGCTGACGACCGTCGGACTGTCCTTTTCGCGACAACTCGTCGAGCAACTGCCCCGAGAATCGACCGACCGCCGAATGGATTGGATCGTGACGGAGAAGGGGCTGTTTCGTTGCGGTTCGTTTTAGTGATCTGTCCCCTTATGCCGTGTCGAGCAGCTTCAGGTTGGGGGCGATTTCGGCCAGTTTGGCCGTCATGTAGCGGTCGACTTGGGCGAACGTCTTCAGTTTGAGCACCTGCTTCAATATTGCCTCGGCTTCCTCCACCGTGATGTGCTTGAGAAGATCCTTGATGGTCGGAATGAACGCCGGGCTCATGCTGTAGCTGCGCAGTCCCATGCCGAACAGCAGCAAGAACGCCCGCGGGATGCCGGCCATCTCGCCGCACAGCGTGACCGGCTTGCCATGCTTGTTGCAGCGGGCGATCACATTACGCAAGGTCTTCAGCACCGGTGGACTGAGCGGCACGCACAGGTGACTCACCTTGGGGTTGTCGCGATCGGCCGCCATCAGATATTGCACCAGGTCGTTGCTGCCAATGGAAACAAAATCGACCACCTCCAGGAGGTTGTCGATCGAAACGGCCGCGGCCGGCACTTCCAGCATCATGCCAATTTCGACATGCCCGTAGGCGACGCCCTCCCCATCCAGCCGGCGACGGACGCGGCGGACCAGCGCTGTCACGCGACGCATTTCCTCGAGCGTGGTAATCATGGGGAACATCAGGCGGATGGCGACGTCGTCGAAATCGGCCGCCGCCCGCAACACGGCGCGAATCTGCCGCGCGAAGAACTCCGGATGCTCGAACGACAGTCGAATCGACCGCCAGCCCAGAAACGGGTTCGCCTCGCGGCTGGCACCCATGTACGGCACGGTCTTGTCGCCTCCCAGGTCGAGCGTACGGATGGCAACCTGGTTGCCCGGCGCCTGGGCGAACACCTGACGGTAATTCTCCAGTTGTTCTTGTTCGTTGGGGACCGATGGATGCGACAAGAACAGGTATTCCGTGCGATACAGCCCCACGCCGGCGGCGCCCATCCGCTTGGCGGTATCGAGGTCGTCCAGGTTGTTGATATTCGCCAGCAGTTCGACGGCAACGCCGTCCTTAGAGACGGCTGGTTCGTCCCGATTGGCGGCCAGCGCGTCTTTTAGATGCACGAACTCGCGCTGCACCTTGCGATAAGCCGCCTCCGTTTCAGGGTCGGGATTGATCACCACCATCCCATCGCGGCCGTCGACTACCAGCAGATCGCCGTTGCGGACTTGGCGGAGAATGTCGTGGACGCCGGTAATGGCCGGAATGCCGTGACTGCGGGCGAGAATCGCCGCGTGGCTGGTCCGTCCGCCCGACTGCGTGACGATCGCCGCGATCTCCCGCTCGCCCAACAGCGCCACTTGCGACGGCAGCAATTCATTGGCCACAATCACCAGCGCTCCCGGCAGGGTGTTAGTTTCCGGCTGCAGCACTTCCGACAGATGCGTCGACAGACGCAGCACCACGTCGCGGACGTCGGCCAGCCGTTCGCGGAGGTAGGCGTCGTTGGTCTTGTTGAAGATCTTGTCGTAGTCCTGCATCAACTGGTGCAGGGCGGTGGGCGCCGGCTGGCGCTTTTCGCAGATGTAGTACCGCACTTTCTGCTCAAAAGCCGGATCGTGCAGGATCGACTCGTGAACCTTGAAGATCGCCGACTCTTCCGGACCTACCTGGGCCGAAACACGACCCTGCAGCGCGCGCAGATCGGCCGCCGTTTTCTCACGGGCTTGCTCGTAACGCGACAACTCCGGCAGGACTTCGCTTTGGGCGAGTTCGCGCGTTTCGGGGTTGATGAAGATCTCGTGGATCAAATACGCCGTCCCCACACCCACGCCGGGGGAGACTCCAATGCCTTTTCGCATAGTGAGAATCGTAGCAGTCTCGCCGGAGTGGAGCAATCGTCCAGGCAGTCAGCCTGCGGGGCAAGTCGCCGTATCGAACGGGAAAAGCGGTCCTAAAATACCGCAGACCCGAGGCCCGATGGCCCCAGGTCTGCTGACCGACGAAAATTGCAGGCAATTGCGTTCAACCGACGTTCACCGGTATTTTCCGCGGCTGGACCGCCGCAACCTTGGGCAAGTGGAGCGAGAGCACCCCCTCGGCGTAATCAGCGGTGATGTGCTGCACTTCGATTTGGTCGCCCACCTGGAATGAGCGGCGATAATCGGCCACGCCATATTCTCGCAGCAGGAACTTCTTGCCCGGTTCTTGCCGGCTGTCGATGCGAGCCGTGACGTGGAGCACGCCCTCGGCAACTTGAATTTCGACGTCGTCCGTCTTGGCGCCGGGCATGTCAAGCAGCACGCGGAACGCATCCGGGTATTCCACGACGTCAGCGGTGGGGCGGTAAAAGTGATTGCGGCGGTGCGCCACCGACTCCGGCGCTGCTTGTTCCGTGTCGCGATTGGCAGCCGATGCCGATTGGGTTTGCAATACTTGATCGCTCATGGCAATTCTCCTTGGAATGGTTGATCGAATTCACTGCCGTGCGCCGTTCTGGTCGGACGGCGCGGCGGCGGTGGAAGAAGGTAGGACGACTGTTTCGCCTCAATCAACGGCGTTGACCTTGATCTGCCGCGGCAACGCGCTGTGCGCCTTTGGCAATGCGAGGGTCAAGACGCCGTTGGTGAGATTGGCCTCGATTTGCTCGGCGTCGACCTCCAGCGGCAAGCGTATCCGGCGCTCGAATTCGCCTTCGCCCCGCTCGCGGGAAATCCAGTTTCCTTGCGGCTCGGCCCCATCCTGGCCAAGCGCCGACGTGCGACGCCCCTTGATGGCGACTTCGCGGCCAAGCACGGAGATCTCCAGGTCGTCGGCATGGACGCCCGGCAGTTCGGCCTCGGCCACATAGCGAGATTCCTCTTCCCACAGGTTCAGCGGCGGAAAACCAACCGGCGAGGCGGCCTTAGCGGTGACCGAACCGGCACCGTCGGAGAACAGGCTGGAAACAAGGCGATCCATTTCGGTGCGCAACTGAAGTGCCGAAGGAAGCGCCGCGGATGTAAAACGGACCATGTGTGAACCCTCCTCAATCTATTGGAAATGCAGATACGGGAACCGCAGACATACTGCTGTTGACTTCTCCTGCCTCCTTTCAGGCAGGTAATTTTCGATTATTGCAAAGTTAATGCCAAACAACCGTACTGAAATGCAACCTGTTTCTATTAAACGGTTTACATCGATCTATTTAGCATGAATTCGCGTCCTGGGAATGCCAATATGGCAGCTCAAGTTGCCGGTGGCGATTATTCGTTTTCCGGGAGAGCCCCGGACTGCCGATATGGCAGTCTTTGCATGGTTTGGCGGTTTCACGGAGGGCGTTTGCGAGCCGTGGCGACTCGCAAAATTTCGCCGCTGAACTCACTCCAGTGAGGTTGTGAACCGACCACGTTCCAAGTACACTTGCGGGATTGTAGTCCTCTGTAGCGTGCTGGCAGAGGGATCGACCACCCGAACAAATCTCCGCCAGTGGAATGCGGTTCTGCTGGATTTGCCATGCGCTTTTTGCTCATCGATCGAATCGTGGATTATCAGGCTGGCGAGTCGATCCGCGCCATTAAGTCGCTGTCATTGGCGGAAGATTATTTGCAGGATCACTTTCCGCTGTTTCCCGTGATGCCGGGCGTATTGATGCTGGAATCGATGACGCAGACTTGTGCCTGGTACATGCGAATGGCCGAAGAGTTCGCGTACAGCATGGTGACGCTGGACGAGGCTCGCAACGTCAAGTACGCCAACTTTGTGGAACCTGGCCAGAGCTTGATTGTGGAGGCGGTTTTGCAGAAACAGGAAGGACGGCTCTACACATTCAAGGCACAGGGGCTAGTTGACGACAAGGTTTCGGTCTCCGCGCGGCTGCGCCTGACCTGTTACAATCGGGCGGAGTTGGACGGCGACTACTTTGCCCCGCTGGACGCGTACTGCAAGCAAGAAATGCTTCAGATATTCAATTTGATCTATCCGCCCGCGGCCCGGAACCAGGCGGCCACCAACGGCCAAGCGGCCGGCGGCCAATTGCTCCGCTGAATTGCGAACGGCAAGCGCGGGAGTAATAAGATGGCTCCGACTTTTTTCCGACTCACTTAGCTAAACAATTCTGGAGGTTGCGTTCGATGCCGACACAGGAAGAGATTTTTGAAAAGGTACAGGCCGCGTTGTGCGATGCGTTGGCCGTTGACGAAGAGGAAGTCACCCCGGATGCCACTTTGGTCGGCGATCTCGGCGCCGAGTCGATCGACTTTCTCGACATTGTCTTCAAGCTGGAAAAGTCGTTCGACATCAAGATTCCCCGCGGTGAACTCTTCCCCGAAGACATCCTCACGGACGGCGAATTCGTGGAAGACGGCAAGATCAACGAGAAAGGCCTCGCTAAACTGCGCGAGCGGATGCCGTTCGCCAATCTCGACGCGATCGAAGAGAATCCCAACGTGCAGGACTTCGCCAACAACCTGACCGTGCAGGATATGTGCAATTACGTGGCCACCAAGGTCGCCTAAGGGGTAGCTGAATGCGCTGGTTTTGGATTGATCGATTCACGGAGTTCGTCCGCGGCGAACATGCGGTGGCTGTCAAGTGTGTCAGCCTCTCCGAGGATTTTCTGCACGACCACTTCCCAGGCGTTGGCGTGTTTCCCAACTCGCTGGTGGTCGAGGGGATGGCGCAGACCGGCGGCTTGTTGGCCGGACAGTATTACGATTTCAAGGAGCGCGTCGTCCTGGCCAAGGTTTCCAAGGCGCAGTTTTATTGTTCCGCTGAACCGGGCCAGACGTTGGTCTATCGCGCCGTGCTTGATCAGATCGATCCGACCGGCGCGATCACCACTTGCACGGCGCATGTGCAAGATCGTCTGCAATGTGAGGCGCAGATATTCTTCGCCCACATCGACCGCGACACGGCGCACCGTCCGCTGTTCACGCCGCACGAGTTCGCCACCACCGTGCGGTCGTTGCGTATCTTTGAAGTGGGCCGTACGCCCGAGGGGGAGCCGTTGACCACGCCAGATCATTTTGTCGAGGCGGAGCGGGCCGCGATGGCCGCTGTGGGCGCGTGACCCGGCCAAGTTCTTGAGCCTCCCGATAGTTGTCTTGAAGGAAATAATATGATGAAGCGTCGTGTGGTGATAACCGGCGTCGGTTGCGTAACGCCGCTGGGAACGCGGGTGGCCGACCTGTGGGAGAATCTTAAGCAGGGCGCGTCCGGGGTCGGCTACACGACCCTGTTCGACGCATCCAATTTCCCCACCAAGATTTCCGCCGAGGTTCGCGACTGGGACATTACCGACGAAGGGGAACCGGCCGAGCGGTGGAAGAATCGCGGCCGGCACAGTCGCTTCGCCGCCGGCGCGGCCAAGCAGGCGATGCTCGATTCGGGCATCGTCTCCGGCGAGGATCTCGATCCGACCCGGTTCGGCGTCTACCTAGGCAGCGGCGAGGGCCAACAGGATTTTGAGACCTTCACCAAAATGGTGCTTGCCTCGCTCGGCGACGACGGCGAAATCGATATGAGCAAGTTCATTCGCCAAGGTCTCGAAATACTCAATCCTCAATTCGAGCTGGAACAAGAACCGAACATGCCGGCCGGACACCTCGCCGCACTGTTCAACGCCCAAGGCCCCAACGCCAACTGCCTGACGGCCTGCGCCGCCAGCAGTCAGGCGATCGGCGAGGCGGTCGAGATTATCCGCCGCGGCGACGCCGACGTGATGCTCTCCGGCGGCACCCACAGCATGATCCATCCGTTCGGCGTGACCGGCTTCAATCTGCTGACCGCACTGTCGGAACGCAACGACGACCCGACCAAGGCTTCGCGCCCCTTCGATCGCGAACGGGACGGCTTCGTGCTCGGCGAGGGCGCCGGCATGGTCATCCTGGAAGAGTACGAACGCGCCAAGAAGCGCGGCGCGACGATCTATGGAGAGGTTAAGGGCTACGGCTCCACCGCCGACGCGTTCCGCATTACTGATACCCATCCCGAAGGACGCGGTGCGACCAAGTGCATCGAGCTGGCCTTGGCCGACGCCGAACTGAACATCGACGACATCGATTACGTCAATGCCCACGGAACCGGCACCAGCGTCAACGACAAGGTCGAGACACTGGCACTGAAAAAAGCTTTCGGCGACAAAGCCTACGACATTCCGGTGTCGAGTACCAAGAGTATGATGGGGCACCTGATTGCGGCGGCCGGCGCCACGGAAATGATCGTCTGTCTGATGGCGGTTCGCGACAACGTGCTGCCGCCGACAATCAACTACGAACATCCTGATCATCCCGACTGCGATCTCGACTACGTGCCTAACGAAGCCCGCGAAGCGCCCTGCAAGAACACGCTCACCAACAGCTTCGGCTTCGGCGGCCAAAACATCACGCTGATCGTCGGCGAGTGCGAGTAGCTCGCGCACCCATGCTCAATCGTGTCGGCATTATTTCCGTTCTGCTGGCAGCCGCGGGATTCATCACGGCGTTGCTGCTGGTGCTGCTGGCCACCGGCGCGTGGCACATTCCGGCTGATTGGTTTGCCGGGCGCGGCACCCCGCCGGCCACGGGCAGGCAAGTTGTCGCCGCCGTTGAGCACGTGATTCTGCAATGGCGGCTGCTGCTGTTGGCGATCGGCGTGTTTCAATTGTTGCATGCCTCGGCGGTGGCGGTGGCGGCGGTGAGAGCGATGCGGCGCGATCCGGCCGGCGCCGAGCTGTTGCGATTTGCCGCGCGGCTGGGCGTGCTGTTCGAGCTGCTCAAGCTCGGTCCGCTGAC
>JBGTJT010000289.1:0-9526 GCA_041744995.1 Pirellulales bacterium
GGCCAGATCGATCCGCTGCGCGGCCCGATGCACGCCTTCCTGTGGCGGACCAACGGGGCGGCGGTCGGCGGCGATGGCGAACAGTTCAACCCCACGCTGCCGGTGGTCGATCCGGCGTTTGAAAGTTCAGCCGACGCGGACGACTATCGACAGACAGCCCGCCAGCAACGCCAGAGTCTGGCGCGGACCTATTTGAATCAGCGCAACAACGAGGCGATCACGGCGTTTCGCTCGCTGGGCAAGATGAGCCAATTCGCCGTGCTGTGGGACGGCTTCACCAAGGGGCAACTCGAACAGTTGCTCGACGAGTATCCCGATAGCAACCTGCCGCACGTGATTCGCCGCGATGGGCGCGAATTTGCCGGGGCCGGTTCGTCGCAGCGGAATCGCATGTTGGAGGAACTGATGCTGGTGGCCGTCGTTTATTGGAAGCCGGCCGAGTCGTTCGCCCCTGGCGTGTTTCGCACGCCGATCGAAGGGGACTGCATCACGTTCGCGCAAGCGCAAACCTTTATTCCGGCGGCAAAGTTGGTCCGCGTGTTTGAAGGGCGTGGCGGAGGGGGCGGCGCGCCCTCGGGCATTCCGATCGGCGGCGTGCCGGGCGAGTACGTCGAACTGCCGCCGCAGGCCAGCCCGCCGGCGCAGAATCCGATGGAGACTCCGCCGACCGACGACGGCGAACTCGAGTGGACCGTGGTCCGCGAATCGGTGCCGACGACTTGGGACATCCTCAACCAACGCTGGAACGCGCGGCTGGTGCCGGCCACCGCGCCGGGGTTGTTGCAGATCTTGCAGTCCGAACCACCCTATTTCGCCTTGGGCGATCCGGTCGACGTGCAACTGCCCGACTTCGGCGGCATCAGCGACGACGACTTGAATTATTTGAACCATCATTGATGTACCATGGCTAGCAACATCTGCACCAACTCGGCCCTGAAAGGGCCACACAACAAGCCAACGCCAAATAGGCCAACACGACGTCTCAGCGGAGTTCGCCGCGGCTTGGCGCCGTTGGAGCTTTGCCTGGTGCTGCCGCTGTTGATGTTTTTGTGCGCGCTGTTGATCTACGCCGGCACGACGTTTGTCTGGCAAGTCCGCGGATTGAATGCCTCGCGCGACGTCGTCTGGAAAACCCGCTTTCCGCGGAGCGGCTTTGCGCCGGCGCCGATCAATTGGATCGATCCGGCGACCGCCAACTTGGACGATACCGAGGATTATCTGCCGCTCGGTCTGCCGCAGATCGATCATCCGGTGGCCCGCGGACCGCTGATCGGGGCGACGGTGAATCGCGATCTGCTCGATCCCACGCTGCACGTCCGTCGCGGGCGGGCCACGCTGAGCAAGCAGTTGAAGATGCCGCCGCAAGGCGCCACGATCCGGTTCAATCTGGAGCATGACCTGCTGCACGATAGTTGGACCTACCGCCAAATGGGCATGGGCGCCAATGTGCAGCAACGGATACCGGTGATTTATGAACTGGCCAAGGCAGACCCCGCGCTGGTGCAGCGGTTCATCGAAGCGGTGGTCGCCATCTATTATTCGCCCGAGATGGACGATCTGGCGCCGCTGGACCGCGAGAGCGATTTTCCCCGCTTCGGCCGCGGCACGCCCGATTTCCATCCGCGGTTAAGCGGCTTCAGTTCGCTCGACGTGGAGCGCGTTCGCGAACAGAACGTAGGACCGCTGTTGGAGCGGATCGAGCAGTTGCCCAGCCGCATGGCAGGCAGCTACCTTTCGCTCTATCGCGGCGCGCTGGCGGAACTGGAGGCTCAGTTGAACGCCGATCCTCCCCCCGATCCGGCCACGGCGGCGGCCATTCAAGCGGAGCTGAACGCGCTGCATGCGGAGTTGGATCCCTACATCGAACAGCTCGAAGCCTTTCAAGGGAGCCTGTAGTTCGATGGCGGCGCGCGTAGGCGAAGGTAATTCGGCCGGGCCACGCGCTCGGGCTGCTCGACGGGTCAGCTTCTGGACGACCAATCTGATCGCCACGGCCTTCGTGTTGATCGTGGCCCTAGTCGTCGGGCGCGAACTGACCGGCTGGTGGCGGCCGATCGACGCAGCGCCGGACAAGTTGTCGGCGCCGAGTGACCACGCAGAAAGCGACGTGGAAATTCTCTTCGGCGAATCGGCCCAGGGCATGACCCACCGGGTACACCATGGGAACCTTGACTCGGCGTTGGACGCCTTGCAAGCGATCTGCCTGGCGGATGCTCGGCAGCTACGATCGTCGCGATCGCAACTTCCGCCGGCCGGCCCGCAAGAACGGCGGCTGCTGGTGCGACTTGCCGGCCAGCCGCCGGCGGTCCGCGGCGAGGACGGCGTCGACCTCCATCGCTGGGAGGCCGGTTTTCCGATGGTGGTAGCGATTGCACCGGTCGCGGCGAATGGGATAGTTGTTCGGCAGGGCGATTCCGCCCCGGATGATGGTCAACCGACCACTCGCGTGGTAACCTGGGGGTTGGTGGTTCCTTCCGGCGACAACGCCTGGCGGCTGCTGTCACTACATCCGCGGCACTCCTCCGAACCGGCCGTAGAGGAAAATGACGAGCCGCTGTCTTGGCTGCCGACGGCGGCCGAACACGTGATGACCGTGCGCGGGGCGGATCGAACGGCGATGACCGTCTTTCGAGCAGAGGGCGCCGACCAGTCGCGGATTGATGCGTGGATGATCGAGTTCGACCGCCGATTCGGCGACACGGCTCGATCAAGCGATTGGGCGCACACGGACGGCCGCTGGATGCGAAACTTTTCAACCGTCGGACGGCCAGGCAGTAACAGTGTGACGCTGTCGCTCGACCAGCAGACCGGCGAAGCCCGCGGCGTACTCGTTGCGTCCGAGACCGGCGACCACGACAAATGAAGCAGCCATACAAAGCAATAGAGAAGAAAGAGTCAAACGCATGAAGGGATCGATGGGACTTTTGATCGCCGTCTTCTTGGGCGTCCTGGGCGGCGTGCTCAACTTGATTTATCTGAATCGCGGTGGCGACCGGATGGAGACGGAGTACTTTCTGGGAGTCAAGAAAGGGGCCGACATCAAGCGCGGCGAGCCGTTCAAGGAGAACCACTTTGAACCGGTCTCAATACCCGCTCAGCGCGCCGACAATCTCAAGCCGTATGCGGTACTTTACAGCGATCTGAATGCCGTGGTGGGGCAGCGTTCGCTGCGGAACATCGACGGCGACGTGCTGCTGCTGCACAGCGACTGGCGCAACGCGCCGCAAGTCGAACTGGAACTGGCCGCCGGCGAGACGGCCGTGTTCGTGCCGGTCGACACTCGCACCTTCGTCGAATCGCTGGTCGTGCCGGGCGAAACGCCGGTGCAGTTTCTGCTTCCTTCGGAGAGCGGCACACTGCAGAAGGTTGGCCCGTTCGAAGTGATCTCGGTGGGCAACCGGATGGGATCGCTGGAGACGGCCCAGGCCGAAAAGCTGGCCCAACGCAATCAAAACGTGTTGACCATCCGCGGCACGCCGCAGAATCGCGAACAGGTGGAACAACTGCAACTCCATCTGATCCGCACCAACAAACGCCCCCTGGACGTCGACGTGCTGCCCAAGTCGTAGCTGAATGCGCCAGAATCGACTCGTGACTGTGTCATATTGAACAGAAGGAAACGAAGAGAACGGAGAAGTGAACCCCTGTTGCCTCTTATCCACTCTGTTCACTCCAAGCAAGCTCCCGGTAGCCCTGCAAGAAAATAAAGAGTGCATCAACAATACCTACTACTCGCTGGATCGACATTCAGCCTAAACTACTAGATACCACAATCGCTTCGAACAGATCGAGCAAAATTAAAGAAGAGTAAATGCGCCCTTCAACCTCGGGCCGCCTCAGACAGTGATTAACTACAGGCAACAAAGGATACAGAGTCAACAGAGATTACAGCTCTCTGTTCTCTCTGTTGCCTTCTGTTCCAACAAGTCGTGGAATTGACTTGCCACCATGCGAAGCAAATGCGGAAGTTATTTGTGAGTCAGCCCTAAAACAATAGACATTCGCGACGCTTCGGAATTCTGGCGAATTCCGCTACGTGCCTGCAAACGGAACGACCATGAAGATCTGGTACAACCGCATCAACGAGAGTCGCCGTTCGATGATCGAGATCGACGGCAAGGAAGTCCGTATGGGCCGTGATGCGCTCAATGACGTAGTGCTCAGCAGTCCGTTGGTGTCGCGGTTCCATGCCGTCGTGCGGCGGTTGGACGACAAGCGGTTCGAGTTGGAGAACGTCGGGCTGAATAGCTGCGTTGTCGGCGAGACCGAAGTCCTTGGCGGGCAGACCGCCACGTTCGACTCCACGGCCAAGGTCCGCATTTCGCCGTTTACGATTACCTTCGAGGCCGAGCAGAAGGCGAGCTTTTCGCGCAGCGAGTTGGAGGCCCATCTCCGCTCGATCATGGCCGATCTGGAACTGCGGATCCATCAGACGCTGCTGGAGCGGATCGACCTGTACGAGTACGAAAACAGCGCCGGCGCCAGCCCCGAGAGCATCCTGATGTTGGAGAACAACATCGAGGACGTCTGCCGCGAGCTGAACGTGTTCGGTAAGGAGAACGAGGCGCTGCTTGATGAGATCACCGGCATCACGCTTCGCGACATGCTGGTCAATCAACTGATCATGGAGACCGGCAAGGAAGACGAGATGTTCGACCTGGCCTCGCTCACCAGCAACGAGTTCGACGTGCCGGCCACGCTGGTGCCGGAACGAGAAACCGAACTGTACAGCCTGCTGGCATTCGTCCGCGAGCGGCTCAAACTGAACGAGCTGCGCGACATCAGCACGCGGATCACGCACCTGGAGGAAAAATTCGCCGACGTGTTCCACCTGGTCCGCCCGCATTTGCATGCCGAACTGCGGCGGTACCTGATCCTGCGGGCGATCAAGAAGGACCTCAAGGACACAGTGTTCGGCTTCGGCCCGTTGCAGGACTTGTTGCGGGCGCCGACGATTAGCGAAATCATGGTCGTCGAGAGCGATCAGATTTTCGTCGAGCGCGATGGCCTGATCGAGCGCTCCGGGCGGCGGTTTTTGTCGGAAAAGGTGACCGAGGCGATCATCGAGCGGATCGTGGCCCAGGTCGGCCGCCGCATCGACAAGAGCCAGCCGCTGGTCGACGCCCGGCTGCCGGACGGCTCGCGGGTGAACGCCATCATCCCGCCGCTGGCCCTGAAGGGTCCGTGCCTGACGATTCGCAAGTTCCCCATCACGCGGCTAACGATGGACGACTTGGTCGAATACGGCAGCATCCCCAAGGCCGCGGCGACGTTCCTGCGAGCCGCGGTGATCGACAACCGCAACATCCTGGTCAGCGGCGGCACCGGCACCGGCAAGACGACGTTCCTCAACGTGCTGAGCAGCTTCATTCCCTACAAGCAGCGGATCGTCACCATCGAAGACACCAGTGAACTGCGGCTGCATCAGGAGCATGTGGTCACGCTGGAAAGCAAACAGGCCAACGTGGAGGGCATTGGCGCGTACACCATTCAGGATCTGGTTCGTAACGCGCTGCGGATGCGGCCCGATCGGATTCTAGTGGGCGAATGCCGCGGCAGCGAGGCGCTCGACATGGTCCAGGCGATGAACACCGGCCACGACGGCAGCATGACCACACTGCACGCCAACAGCGCCGACCAGGTGATGGAACGGCTGGAGGTGCTGATCCTGATGGCGGCCGAGCTGCCGATGATCTCAATCCACCGCCAGATCGCCTCGGCGATCGACCTGATCGTCCACATCGACCGGCTGGAAGGCGGCCGCCGCGTGGTCACACAAATCTCCGAGATCAGCGGCATGAACCCCGAGACCAACCGGGTAACGATCACCGACATCTTCAACGTCCGCGGCGGCGTACTGCAACCCACCGGCTACTTGCCGAGCTTTGTCGATTCGCTGGTCGAACGCGATCTGCTCGATTTGGAATTTTTATACGGCGGCGATATTGCCAACGGCAACGGACATTTGCCACAGCCGGGTGAGCCGACCACTAACCCGGTGGCGAGCCATAAGCGATTTCGAGATGAGTAGGCCGAGGATGGCAAAAAGATTTTGGGGGCAGAAAAATGTGGAGAGGAAGCTTGAATGCGCGTAGGTGAACGCAGAGAACCGCCGTCGGCCATAGAGAAAATGCCCGAGTACGTGGAAAATCCATACAAGTCTCCGACTGATACAAAGGAAGTCCCGGCTTGGCCACACTGGTGGCCGATTTCCGGCGTTAGCTTCGGCACTTGTTTTGGAGCTTTCTTTATGCACGTGCTGTTGACGTTTTGGGCGTTTCGCGCAGAAGTGGTGCAGGTCAGCCACTTGCGAATCTTGATCGCTACTGGTGGAGTTATCGGCGGAATCCTTGGCCTCGTGTGGTCTTGGAGGACCGTGCGGCCAAGGATCCGATTGATCGAGTGGATCCTGTTGTTTGCCGCGATCATATTGTGGCTGATTTTTATGCCAGCGTAACCAGCACAATCAAATCGGCTTGGGGAATTGGTTGTTCGGTTCGGCATTCGAGTTGTAATAGAAGGGACATCAGTGAACATTAGCGAACATCAGTGGTCCCGCATCTCTTCGTTAGCTGATCTAGACTGTGGAGAATGGTGGCTAAGATGAAATTCTCACTTCGCACAGTTCTGGTTTGGGTCGTGTTTGCCGCA
Organism: Pirellulales bacterium; assembly: GCA_041744995.1. Lineage (GTDB taxonomy): Bacteria > Planctomycetota > Planctomycetia > Pirellulales > UBA7805 > JBBDLY01. Next base: position 6,652 of record JBGTJT010000289.1, read on the forward strand.
ATGACGTTTGCGTTGGTGTGTACCTCGCTCAAGCTGGCCGAGAGCCGAAGAGAGATTGATCGCGTGCGTATCCGACCTGGAATAAGCACTTATTGGGATACCAATAATTCGTATGGAGAGTTGCGCTTTTTGCATGAGCTTAGCGTATCTGAAAAAAGAGAGGTTGAGTTGTGCTACCTCGATGGGGATGCATCGACGATTGACACGGAACGATTTCCACTTGGAAATGGTTCGACGCTGATCGGATACTACGATGTGTCGAACTCGAATCACCAGAATCGTGCCTCTATTCTGATTGGGTACATTTCGCCGTGGTTGGAGGTTCCAAGCCACGCAATTTCCTTTCCCGGTGAAGAAAAGGTGATAGCACAAAGCATGTTGAGAGAGGAAGCCGACCCGCTGCCGCTGCTTGTATATTGGCTGGTGCCCGAGGAAGTGGGAAGCTGTCCAGTTCCAAAGGAATACTGGAACAAAACATCGTCACTCCATGATTTTCAGGAGATGTTGATGGATCTGTGCAGGCGACATAAAGTTAGGTGCGTCTACCTACGTGTACCGTAGCTCGTTTCAGAACCGTTCCACAGTATTCAGATTTCCTGCTGTTCAATGCTCAACGCCTTCACCATCTTCGCCAGCACGCTCGTTGCCGCTTCGGCTGGCTTCTTTGCGTTCTTTGGGCGGCCCTATTATTGGCGGGGCATCGACTTCATGGAGCGGGACTTTCGTGCGAAGCTCCGCCGATTGCATGTGTCGACGCGCAACCTGCGCAGGTATCTCATTCTGTGGTCGATCGCTCTGGTGGCGATTTTCTTCGGCGTCTGGATCGGGCTGGGGCTGCTGGTGATTGCCGTCTTCGCGGTGGCCTTCTTTCTGTGCGTGCCGTGGTACTATGTGCGGCGCCTGGCCGAAAAGCATCGTCTACGGGTCGAGGATCAACTGGCCGACGCCATGGTCTCGCTCTCCAGCGCCATCAAGGCGGGCCTGTCGTTGGCCCAGTCGCTGGAGGTGCTGGCCGACCAGTCGCCCCGGCCGCTCAACGCCGAGTTCCGGCGGATCGTCGGCGAATACCGCATGGGCAAGCCGCTCGACCGCACGCTGGAAGAAGCCAAGGAACGACTGCAAAGCGAGAACTTCGCCCTGTTCAGTGCGGCGCTATTGGCCAGCCGCGAAAGCGGCGGGCGGCTCAACGAAACGGTCGACCGCATTGCCCACAGCGTGCGTGAACTGCAGCGGCTGGAACGCAAGATCGAAAGCGAAACGGCCATGGCCCGCAAGTCGGCCGTCTACATGGCGATGGCGCCGTTTTTCATTTTGGCGATTTACTTTTTCGTTGATGCGGGCAGCGTCGGGCTGTTGTTCACGACCGTGCCGGGGCAACTGGTGCTGGTGGCGGCGGTGATGTTGAACATTATTGCGTATTTGTGGGCGCGGCATATTTTGAATCCGGACATTTAGAAATCCTATGGACCAAATCCTAAATCCTAAACAATGACCGAAGCACGAATGACCTAAGGTGAAATAGCGACCGAGGAGTTTCGGTCATTCGGTCCTTCGAGATTGTAATTTGTTTAGGATTTAGTATTTCGATATTGGAATTTATTACCTCGCCGCATGTACTTGAATCCTATTCAACTCCTGTTCCTCGCCAACGCCTTCACTGAGGTCGGCGCCTTGATTGCCAGCGGCATGGTCGGCGGCAGCGTGGCGGCGCTTTGTTGGTGGATCTACATCACGCTGCGGACCGAGGACTTGCAACAGGGGACCGAGTGGCGGTACGACGTCAGTCGGGTGAACGAGCTGCGCAAGGCCGACGTCATGTACCGGCTGTTCCAGCCGATCATCCGCGCCTTCGCCCGGCTCAATCGGGCCGCCTTTGCCGATCAGTTGCCGGAAATCCAGCGGCAGATTCAAGCCGCCGGTCTGTCGCGGAGCTGGACCGCCGAGGAGTACATGGGGCGGGCGGAATTGATCGCCGTGCTGATCTCGCCCGCCTATCTGTTTGCCTGCGTGCGGATGTTCGGCGTGCCCGGCGTGGTGGTGGCGTTCGGCATTGCCGCGGCCACGGTCTGGATACTGCGCCGCCGGCTGGCCTGGCAGGCGGAGCATCGGCTGGTGCTGATCAAGCGCCGCATGCCGTTTTTGCTCGACTTGCTGACGTTGCTCATGGAGGCTGGCATCAACTTTCTCACCGCTTTGGAGCAATCGGTCCGCGAGTTCGAGGGGCATCCGGTGAGCGAGGAATTCGGCCGCGTGCTCAGCGACATGCAGTTGGGAAAAACCCGCACCGAGGCGTTCCGCTCCATGCAGCGGCGTCTGAACGACGACGAGATTACCAGCATCATCGGCGCGATCGTGCAAGGCGAAGACCTCGGCTCGCCGCTGGCGGTGATCTTTCGCACCCAGGCCGACGTCCTCCGCCTAAAGCGCACCCAAAGGGCCGAGCGGTTGGCCGGCGAAGCGGGCGTCAACATGCTGCTGCCAGGCATCCTGGTGATGCTAGCCACGGTGCTGATTATTTTGGGGCCGTTTGCGGTCAACCTGTTGGTGTCGGGCCTGGTGTTTTGAGGTGCTGTCCAGCGAAAGGAGACTAAAGCGCATCCCATCGGTCAACCTGAAAGGGCGGAACAACCGCTGTTGCGGCCCACGAAATTAATTTCGACAACGACTACGTTTGGAGATGAAGCACTGTTTCGCCCTTTCAGGGCTAGCGTTTCTATAATCGTACTAACCCAGGCGGGCGCTGGTCGTCTGCGACGACTTCGCTTCGCCTGGGCTATGTTGTGACGCCTCCAACAATGTTGTAAAAAGCCCCGCCTACCGGGGCCTGATTCAAAAGGGCGGTGGGGCACCTTGTACACTATTCGGACTTCCGACT
>JBGTJT010000290.1:0-8074 GCA_041744995.1 Pirellulales bacterium
CCGACGAGGTGCTTATTCAATGCCGGTTCACCCCCATGTGCATGGGGCAAATGCATTACGTCCGCAGAAGTGCGGGCGAAGGATCACGGTTCACCCCCATGTGCATGGGGAAAATGTACAGTGACACTGGCGACAGCTCGACATAGTACGGTTCACCCCCATGTGCATGGGGAAAATGGGTTGGGCGCTTTGCAAGAGGCGGGCGTGGGCGGTTCACCCCCATGTGCATGGGGAAAATACGCTGCGGCTGCGCTACGGTTCGACCAGCGGCGGTTCACCCCCATGTGCATGGGGAAAATGACAGCTACCTCCGCCGTGGTTGGCGGTGAGTTCGGTTCACCCCCATGTGCATGGGGAAAATTTCCACTGGCTCGATGGTCGCTGCCGAATGCTCGGTTCACCCCCATGTGCATGGGGAAAATGTTGGTGCTGCCGACTTGGGCCACGCTGACGGACGGTTCACCCCCATGTGCATGGGGAAAATAGCCGCCTGGTTGATGATGGCGATGTACTGCATCGGTTCACCCCCATGTGCATGGGGAAAATCTGGCCCCCGGAGGAGCTACCATGCGACCCAAACGGTTCACCCCCATGTGCATGGGGAAAATATCTTCGCGCCACTCTACGGCGTAATACTTCCACGGTTCACCCCCATGTGCATGGGGAAAATCTCAATATCTTGATCATACCCGCTGGGTCGATACAAGATGAAGCCCCTCGAACTCGACGAACTCGCGGGACGGTTCGCCGAACGTGCGAAGCTGGAAGCCTTGTTCGGTCGGCGAACTCCAGATTTGCACGCAAGCACCGCTGCGTCGTCCGGAAATCGCCTTTTGCCACAACTCGTCACGGATTCGGGCGGTCATGCGGCCGAGGAATATCCCGGCCTTGGGTTCGATCATCCAGCGACTCAGATCCCCCCGCAGGCTCGGCGGCACTCTTTCCAGTATCATCACGACCATGCAACACCTCCCGAATATCTGGCAACACCCGGTCTAGAAACCGCGTTTGCCGAAACAAATCGCGACACGCCTGTCGTACCCGGCTTTCGACTTTCTGATCGCTGTCGGCGACCGTCTGAAACACCAGCGGCACGATCTCGGAAACTTTGTACAAGTCGGCGACGTCGTAGACGAACGACAACATCTTTCCCGTATGCACGAATCCAATTGCCGCCGAGTAACCCGCGCTGACTACGCCCGCATGGACGATGCCATTGAGGCAGGCGCTGGCGGCGGAGAGCGCGCGGTTGAGCGGGTCGCCGCTGTTCCACGTATGCGGATCATAATTCCTTCCGGACCATTCCAAGCCGTATTGCTTGGCGCAGGCCTGATAGGCCGCGCGGACTCGATAACCTTCTTTACCGCGAACCGCCTCGATTCGCGTTTCGGGTTCAATAATTTCGCCGAATCGCTTTTCATACATGCGGTTGACGACTTGGCGACGGGATCGCGCGTTGCAGGCCAATGCCGCTTGCCGGAGCAAATTGGCGGAGAAATGGGTACCGCCGCGACCGTGACAATAAAATCGCACGCCTTCCTCGCCGCACCAGACCACAGTACAGTTGCAGTCAGCCAGATTGCAGATCGCTTTGTGGGTGATGGTGGTTCCGGGGCCGAGCATCAGCAGCGCCAGATCGGCGGCCGGCACGGGCACGCGCTGTTTTTCGGTAACATAGGCAATCGACTTGGCGTCCTGCTCGATATGCCCTTTCTCCAGATAGAGGTAAGTCAACCGGTCTTGAAAGCGGGTGAGTTGCAACAGGCTGTCCATCAATCGGCCCTCGCCACACTGAGCAGACCGAAACCAAAGGCCTTGGCAGGGCCGATGCCTTGGATCAGAGTTTGGTGAAATCGTTCGTAGTCGGCCACCTGGAGGGTGCCCTCGTAACGCACGCTGACAAGGCTTTGCCCTTTGTCCTGGGGTTTCTTGTTGACGTAGACGAATCCCCGCTGTGCGACAAGCGAGTCTTGGTTCACTGTGAAGCCGCTTTTTTCCGATCGTCGGACTAGCCATTCATTGAACTGATCGGCGGGCAAGGGAACGCGTCGGCCATTGTTGCGTTTGCCGTCGGCACTGCTTTTGGTGTCAACCTTTTTGGTGGGATTTGCAACCAAGCGAAAGCGAAGCCTCTGACCGCTGCTATAGGCAGGCTGGAATGCCTTGCATTCGGGCGCGGTGGCGAGCAAAAATCGCGAGTTTTGAAATGCGTAGTCCCAGTCGGGTTGGAGGGCCGATTGCACTAGGATTACCATTCGTCCGCCGGGGTGCGGGTCCATGCGAAACAAAAAGTTGTGTTCCGCATTGCGCCGGACATGCACCACGGGCCGATCTGGCGAAGTCTCCTGGACGCTGCCTGGTCGGTATGGTTGAAGAAAGGCGGGATCGTTCGTCTTGCTGACGGAAGAGGGGAACGCCATGCACAAACGTTGATGCACGCGATAGGCGTTCCTTAACCAGAGGCGACCAGGCCGGGGTCGGTCGGGATTGTCGCCGGCGTCGATTAACAAATGGGAGAGATACACGTTTATTCAACCTCCTCGGCCTGGAGACGTCGACGGCGGGTTTCCAGCGAACGAAACGCGATAATTTCGTCGCGCTTTTGCGTGATCCGCTCGCGCCAGAGCGGCAGACAGGGGTCGATCCGGTCGAGTCCCATATTCATCCCGTATTCAATCATGGTCACCGCATCGTGGCATAGTCTGCATAGCGACCGCAGGTCGTTCTGTGCCTCGTTGCCGCCGGCGCGGCGATAGGTAACGTGCTGAACCGTCGTCGCCGGCAATTTGCAGAAAACGCACAGCCCGTGGTCGGCGTCGAGACGCTGCTGACGACGGCGGCGGTATTCCGTATTGCCGTAGTTCGCTCGGGGACGAGGCGGCGCCGGGGTAGCTCGCTGTCGCGCCGATCCGACGTCGATGTCCTGACCGGCCCCGACACTCAATTCGCTACGAACGACTAACCGGGGCTGATGGCCCGGTACGTCAAACGACTGGGCTACGTCGTACCATACCTCGGCATCCACGGGTGCAACGTCGTCCGGTTGAACCGCTCGCCACTCCAACAGGCAGCCAACGGAAGCGGGCGGGCGATCGCGCTCTAGCCGCGGATGCCACGATATGGCGCAGAGTGCGGTCGTCAAATCGGAAAATTCGCCCATGTGCGGCTCATCTTGCCTGCCGAGCAGTGGCACGGAGGCGGGACAGCACTTGCGACCCAAGTAAGTCGGCCAGGCCGGTCGTTGCAGCGCGTGATGCAGCATTGCGATCGTTTGCTCCTCGCCTTGCAGCGCGACGAGAAAGCTCGCATCGCATAAATATTCACGGCGGGTGAGCATGGCGCCGGGCTTCGTCTTATTTGGGCCTTCGGCGATTTGCATTTCCATTCTTGCGCCGACCGTGTGATAGTCCCACCAACGAACGCCCGCACGATCGATGCGAACACCCATCACCAGTTCGTTCAGTTCCGTAAGCCGTTGTCGGGCATCGGCGCGAGAGACGCCCAAGGCGGCGCATAGCAGTCCCATGACCCCGGACTTCGTGGGCGCACTTCCGGAGCGGCGGACGACAAACTTCGATTGGTGGTCGCCCCATGATTGCAACGGACCTTCCAGTCGAAGCAGCAAGGTATTTGCCGCCATGCCTATTCCTCCCCGACTGCGGTTACCGACCGCACTTCGTCCCAGTCAAAACCGATTCCGCCGACGACGTTCTGGATTAACTCATCAAGTGATTTGACATTCTCGACATCGGCAAAGCTTTGTACCTTCTCGTCTACAATGTAACCCAACGAATGGCGCAGATTGGGCGAGAACCAAAATCGCTTACCGGGCTTGCCATAGCCCGTATCCAAGTCGTGCATGTATTGGCCTAATTGTGCGATGCTTTGCGACACGACGTCATACTGGCCCAATTGTGCGTTGCTTTGCGACACGACGTCACGAGTTCCCTTGCTGGGGACTGGCGCTGCGAATGCATTGGCGTAACTGATGGGCGTGCCGCCATCGTCCTTGATTTCCACCACAACGCCATCCGGCGGATTATGCGCGGCGAAGCTGTTTTGTTTTCCCGTTGGATTGACCAGCACCGCGCCGCGCAAGAAGGCGCCAACGGTGTGCGCTGCCAGGAATTCGCGATTGCCGTTGTACCCGCTCAGGTTCTGCAACAGCGTTTGCCAGTGGATGGAAAAATACTTGTAAAAGCAAGCGGAAGAATACATGGTCTCATCAAGGTATCCAGCACCGGCGTCGTCTCCCGGTATGTCGTCTGCAGCGACAAAGTAATCGACTTCAGCGCGGGCCTCGTGAGTGGAAATCGCATGCGCGACCTGTAGGGACGCTTCGACGGTCGTGTTTTTCAATTTGCCCGTTTCCAACATGCGTCCGGAAAGCGCCATATCCGGGACGGCCACTTCGCGTTCGATGAGTTGACCGCACAGAGCCGTCAATTCGTCCGTTTCGCCGTCGTGATTCTGGATCAATTCGGCAATCTGGTTGATCGCGGAGTTGGTGGTATAAACCAGCATGTCGCTAGTCGACCCATTTTTGGAAGCGATGCCGCAGTTTTCCAGCACCTTCGCGGCTCGCTTCCTGAAATCAGGGGTTCCGTCAACGCGTTCGGTGATCAATCTGGCCAATTGACGAGTGCGAACGCCGCCACATAACGTCTTGAATGCCTCACTGGTGCGAATGCTCCGCTTAAGGCATTGGCTGGAAATGCGCGAACGCAGTACCCCGCCGAAGTAGCACGTCTTCGGCGCTCCAATATCGTCACGATTCAGATTCGCGGGACTGTGATTCTGAATTGCGTGTATCTCAATCAACATGCCAAGCTCCTTTGCCAGATACTATTGTTTCATTTGTAAAAATTGTTCAGCCCATTCAATGCGAGTCTTTTCGCGTTCCCATCGCGACAATTCGTTGGTAAGTCGGACCCAGTCGAGGTTGCCGTCATTTGACGCAAGAAGCGCGATCGCCCACCGCAGGGCTGGCTCGATCTGGTTTAGCGGAAGAGCTAACAGCCCGTCGAACCGTCGCCGTCTCCGATCGGCTGCCTTCGCATCGGCGATCCGTAGCTTGCCTAGTTGCCCGGCGAGCGAGACGCCGGCGGACTGCGGCAACGGCCGATACGCATAGAGCTTGGCGACCAGCCAAGCAACTTCTCGGCGCGGCGTTTTGTCGCTTTTTGCACGCAAGGGCCACCACAGTCCTGCGAACAGGTCGAAAGCGACGAGGGAATCGTCCAAGTCGCGGCCGGCGAGTTTGCGGAGCATCCCCAAGTCGCCTTCTTTCAGTGTCTGCAGACGGTGTATGTATTCTTCGGTGGGTGTCATTTCTTGCCGCCCTTCGTGCGCTTAGCTTTCGCCGCTTTTGCAGGCGGCTTAGCGACCAAGACTGGGACGGCATTCGCGATGTCGTGGCGACGACGAACGGCGGCGACCGTGAAGCCGGGGGAAACTGCATTCGCAACGGCATGCATCATAGGGCGGTATTCCTCCGCCCCGATGGTTGCGAAAAGCTGATCTGATGGACTGGCTGTTCGCAATCGCTCAGATATCCGGAGTTCGACTTCGGGGCGGATGGATTCGAGAAATGGCTGCGGGTGCCGCTTCTTTCGTACTTTGCGATTTTTTGACGAGGGAGTGAATCGCTTTACTAGTGCAAACCAAGCTTTGTGATACTGCTCTAACGCCTTGATAAACGCCTCCTCGGAGAGCGATTGTTCTTGGATGGGGAACAGGTAATCAACCGCTTCAAGATATTTGTCATTATCAACCGTCGAAAAGCCAACGAGCCATGTCGATTGTGCTTGTATCGATTCCCTGGCCTGGAGAACCGCGGCCGTGCGATTTACCCAATGGCTCACTGCCGCGTCGCTTGCGCCGAGTGCATTGCTGGTTTGCACCGCTCTATCGTCCTTGACTGCATAGATGACGTGAGGATCGCGCCAGATGCGATTATCAGTTCGAGAGCTTCCTTTGCCGTCGAAAACGCATTTTCGAATCAATTGATCGGAGCGTCCGCAGGATATACAAGGGCGCGCCGGCTCTTGTGGATCTGCCAACCAAACGGTTCGAGGTAGCCAAGTGAGACCAGTTAGCAGCGAGACTTTGCCATCCTGAGGGAGCCTTTCAATGGAAGATTCCCAAGCCGGCGTGCCAAGTTCGCCATCGTATTCGCGCCAGGAAAGCAGGAGGGTTTCTAACAGCGAATTGCCTATCGGAACAAAATACAGAGGCGGTTTCGCGTTGATACCGTAGGATTTGCCTGTTGACGCGCTCATTCCTTTGCCGCCTGATGTACTGAACACCGGTAGCCGAACCAGTCCCATGGCACAACATGCCGGGCATAAACCGTCGACGAGGTCGAGGGAATGACGGAAATGAGTCTTGTTCGTTCCGCTGGGAACCTCTTGAATCAGATAATTGATAGTGTGAGCCGGCGGGTGGTGCTTGTACGCTTCGTTTTGATAGAACCTTTTCCCATTTCCCAGCAGATTGAAAAACTCGGAGTTGTCTTGAAGTTTTTCAACCCAGACCGAAGAAAAACCCACCGCCGATACGAGTTGCGCTTTCTCCTCCAGGGTCGGCGGCTTATTCTTGCACCAATATAAAACGGCCAGCAGGAATCTCAGTATCGCCAAGTTATCCATCGGGTTCGACGCAGCGATCTGTCGGATCGTTCCCGCTTCTCGCAGTGCTTCGCGGATGCCAACCCGATCGGCGCGGCCATTCTTGCGGAGGATTGGGATCCAACGCTCATCAAGCAAGTTAAAGAACCGGGTTTCGCTCATGATATCCGTGCTCCGCCATAACTCGTCCAAGGCCGTCGCCACATATTACCGCACTTCAAACCCCACAACCAGGGAGTGATGGGGCTGTCTGGCGGGCGAATCGGCCCATCGCGCAATAGCTTATCACGCCGGGCGGACACGGTTGGTCCGACGCATCCGCGGTTTTCAGAAGATTGCGGCGCGCCGGGGCTTTTGCTCGCACGGCCGGGGCGGCCATGCTACTTGATTCGGTCGGCAATCAGGTGATCAACCGCGGTGGGCGGCTGTTGTTTTTGGCTACGTGGCTGCCCCATTCCAGCAGGTTCTTGCTGCAATCGTCTTTGTCGATCTGCACTTCGATCAGCGACAGCCCCTCGTGTTCCAACGCGGCGGCGATGGCCGCGTCTAGCTCGCCCGCAGTGGTTACGCGGCAGCCTTGGCCGCGGCCGGCCGGGCCGTTGAACGCTTCCACCAGGTGGGCGTAGTTCCAATTGTTGATTGTGTTGTAGGGGCCGTCGTGGATTTCCACCTCGATCGTGTAGCCGCCGTTGTTGATCAGAAAGATAATCGGCGCCGCCCCGTAGCGGAGCATCGTCGACACCTCCTGGGCGGTCAACTGAAACGACCCGTCGCCGATGCAGGCCACCACCTTGCGGTGCGGCGCGCCGAGGCAATATCCCAACGTCGCGCCGACCGACCAGCCGATCGAACCGTACTGCATCTGAATCTCGAACCGGCCGCCGCTGGGCAGGTCCAGCCCGATGCCGTTGAACCAGCTATCGCCCGTTTCGGCGATCACGGTGCTTTCGGGCAGCAGCAGATGCTGCACGCGGTCGAACAGTTGCCGGGTGGAGAGGGGCGCGTCGGCGTCGGCGGCCGGCTGCGGGGCGCGTGGCGGTTCCTCGATCCGCCGAAATGCCTTGAGCGAGGCGTCGTTGCGCTGCACCTGCCCGGCCAGTTCCTGTAGAAAGTCGCTCATCGCCACGTCGCTGTACGACTCGCCGCGGACAACCACGCAGTCGGGGCGGACTTCGATCAGCTTGTCGCGATTGACGAGCGTGGCATGCCCGGTGGTGGTGTAGTCGGTGAAGATGGGGCCGGCGAACAGGGCCAGGTCGGACGATTCGACGATCTCGCCGCAGCCGGGCGTGCCGACCGGTCCCCAAAAAATGCCCATGTAGCTGGGGTGTTGCTCGTCGAAGAAGCTCTTGGCGTTGGGCATGGCGGCCACGCCGTAGCCGGCGGCGTCGGCCAGTTGACGAAAGGCGGCTTCGGCCTGGCCGGCGCGGAGCTTGACTCCGGCG
>JBGTJT010000291.1:0-3892 GCA_041744995.1 Pirellulales bacterium
GGGGCAGTCATGTGAGAAGTTTTCCTGGAGGCTCTTGGTGACAATGCCAGATTGATGTTCGGATTAAATCGACGTAGCGGAACTCCGTAGCGAAACTCGCGGAGAGTTCCGCAGCGCCGGAGCACGTTCTCCACTGCGACTGAATTCTCGGCGAATTCAGCTACACCGTAGCGGAACTCGCGGAGAGTTCCGCAGCGCCGGAACACGTTCTCAACTGCTTCTGAATTCTCCGCGAATTCAGCTACCGTAGCGGAACTCCCCTAGAGTTCCGACGCACTCAGCAAGGTCTCGGAATTCTGGCGAATTCCGCTACCCCAACCTCTTGAATGTAGTTGAGCGCCGCTCAGGTGGCAAATCGCTGGTTGAGCCTAATTCTCTCGACTAGGCCCCCGGCCGTGGTTCAATCCGCTCCTTGCCGACCCATTGTTGCAGCGCCTTGGGGATCAGGACCGAACCGTCGGCTTGCTGGTAGTTCTCCAAGATCGCGATGATGGCCCGGCTGATCGCCACCGCCGTACCGTTGAGCGTGTAGGCGAAGTGTGTTCCTTTTTCGCCTTTTTTGCGGTAGCGGATGTTCAAGCGCCGTGCTTGATAGTCGGTGCAGTTGCTGGTGCTGGTCACTTCGCCGTATTCGCCGGCGTCGCCGCGGCCGGGCATCCAGGCTTCCAGATCGAACTTGCGATAGGCCGGCCCGCCCAGGTCGCCGGTGGCCGTGTCGACCACGCGAAAGGGAACGCCCAGTCCGTCGAAGATGCGGCATTCCAAGTCGCGGAAGTAGTTGAGCATGGTTTCGCCCTGCTCCGGCTCGGTGTAGGCGAACATCTCGACCTTGGTAAACTGATGCACCCGGTACAGCCCGCGGGTCGCCTTGCCGTGGGCGCCCGCTTCGGTGCGATAGCAATGGCTGATGCCGCAGTATTTCAAGGGGAGTTGTTCGGCCTCGAACACGTCGCCGGAATGCATACCGCCGAGGGTAATCTCGGCGGTGGCGACCAGGCTGAGGTCGGTGTTCTCGACGCTGTAAATCTGCGTCTCCTCGCCGCGGGGAATAAAGCCGATGCCTTGCAGGATCTCGTTGCGGGCCACATCGGGCGTGATGGTGGGAACAAAGCCTTCCGGCAGCAACACGCTCAGGGCGTACTGCTGCAGTGCCAGTTCCAGCAGCACGGCTTCGTTCTTCAGGTAGTAGAAGCCATGCCCCGCGACACGGCCCCCCACCTCGAAATCGAACAGATCGAGTCGCTGGCCCAGCTCGACATGATCGAGCGGCGGAAAGTCGAACTTCGGCAGTGCGGTCTGACCGTGGGCGACTTCGAGGTTGGCCTTGTCGTCGCCGCCGATCGGCGCATCGGGATGCGACAGGTTGGGAATCCGCCGCTGGATCTCTTCCATCTCGGCGAGGACTTCGTCGACTTCGGCGGCGGCGGCGTCTTTCTGTTCGCGCAGCCGGCGGCCTTCTTCCTTGATGGCTTCGCGCTGTTCGTTGTCCTTGGCCTTGCCGATGTTCTTGCTGACTTCGTTGGCCTGGCGATTGTACTGTTCGGCCTCGGCCTGCTTGGTCTTGCGCTGCTCTTCCAGATCGAGAAAGCGGTCGACGTCGACCGTCACACCACGGTTGGCGCAGTTCTGTTTGACCAGGTCGACGTTCTCAACAATGAATTTGCGATCGAGCATGATGGTGGCTGGGTGAAGGGAAGGTTTGCGATGGACATGGGAAAACGACCTCAAGCGGTTAAGCGGCCTAGCTCTTCCCACAAATGGCTGCTCGCCTTGATGCCCCGATGAAAATCGGCGAGGTTGAACTTTTCGTTGGGACTGTGCGTGTTGTCGTCGTTCAGTCCCCAGCCGAGCAGCAGGGTGTCGACACCAAGGATCTGCTGAAAGTGGGTCACAATCGGAATCGAGCCTCCTTCGCGAATCAGCACCGGCCGGTTGCCGAACCCCCGCTCGATCGCCTTGGCCGCCGCCGTGATGTAGGGGCTGGCCGGATCGACCAGCACGCCTGGGGCGCCGTGAAAGGCATGCACTTCCTGCTGGATGCCCGCCGGACAACGCGACTGGAAGTAGCTCTTGACCGCGGCGGTGATCTTGGCCGGATCTTGATTCGGCACCAGACGGCAACTGAACTTGCACCGCGCCCAGGCGGGAATGATCGTCTTGGGGCCGGGCTTTTGATAGCCGCTGGTCAACCCGTTGATATCCAACGTCGGCCGCGTCCACCGTTGTTCGAGCGACGAGTAGCCCGCCTCACCTTGCAAGCCATCGACCCCCAACTGCCGCATGAAGTCTGCTTCGTCATACGGCAGCGCGGCGAACTGTGCTCGTTCATCTGGGGTCAGTTCGACGATGTCGTCGTAAAAGGTCGGCAGGGTCACGCGGTGCTGCTCGTCGTGCAGCGTCGCCATCACGCGGCACAGGGCGTTGGCCGGATTGGTCACCGCGCCGCCAAAGCTGCCGGAGTGCAAGTCCTGGCTCGGTCCGCGAAAAGTGACCTCAAAGGCGATGATGCCCCGCAGCCCGTAGGTGATCGCCGGTACGCCGGGAGCGTATTGGCTGGTGTCGCTAATCACGACGCAGTCGCAGGCAAGCTTATCGGCGTGGGTTGCCAGGAATTTCTCCAGGTTGGCGCTGCCGACTTCTTCCTCTCCCTCGATCAGAAACTTGATGTTCAGCGGCAGTTCGCCGACGCTTTTCGTCCACGCTTCAACCGACTTGATGTGCGTGAACATCTGCCCCTTGTCGTCGGTCGCGCCGCGGGCATAGATATTGCCGTCGCGGACGGTCGGCTCAAACGGCGGCGACTTCCATTCTTCCAACGGGTCGGGCGGCTGCACGTCGTAATGCCCGTAGACCAGCGCCGTCGGCCGTCCCGCGACCTGGGGTGATTGCGCGAACACCAGCGGAAAGCCGTCGGTCTCGATCACCTCGGTCGTGAACTTGAGACTGCGGAACTGCTCGGCCACCCACTCGGCGGCGGCGCGTACTTGCGGCGCGAACTCCGGATCGGCGCTGACGCTAGGCAGGCGCAGCAGCTCGAATAATTCCTGCTCGAATCGCTGCCGGTTGGCTGCCAGATAGTCGTCGATGGGCGGCATGGGACTCATTTCAAGTTGTCTAGCGTGGTAACCAAGGAAACGGCGGCAATTTATGCCGGTCGCGCCGGCGTGCCGCGACGAAGCGAATCGCGTCGAGGGGCAAAAAACCCTGTTCATTCCGCTCAGCGGTACAATATAATGGCGCTGGCCCGGTCCGCCTATGACCGCCAACTGTATTCAGGTTTCGATTCTAGTGAAAGCGAACGCCGCCATGAGTGAACAAACGGGAACCGACACGGTCGAACCGCTTGTCCGCCCCCAGAAAAAACGCGCCACCAAAAACGAGCGAAAACCAAAGCGGCAGCCCCGGTATCACGTGCTGTTGTGGAACGACGACGATCATACGCACGCTTACGTGATTGCCATGCTCCGCGAATTGTTCGGACATCCGGTTCGGAAGGGCTATCAACTGGCCTGCGAGGTCGACAACCGGGGCAAGGCGATCGTGCTGACCACCACCCGGGAACATGCCGAACTGAAGATGGAACAGATCCACGCCTACGGCAAGGACGACATGGTCGACGGCTGCCAAGGCTCGATGTCGGCCTCGATCGAACCGGAATGTTAAAGCGTAGCTGCATGTGCCAGAAGTCAGAGACTGTGAAAAAATCGGCATCAAACATCAGCCGGAGGGCGCTAGCCCCCGGTTAGCGCCGAAGAACCGGCCGCTAGTGCCGCAGATTGGAAATTCGGTGCCACTAGAAATAATTTCTGCGCAGCCTGCCTAAGCTACGCAGTTGATGATGCAAAAAATGCCCTTCCTTGGCCTGATGTTGGTTTTCCGACGACTAACTCAA
>JBGTJT010000292.1:0-12426 GCA_041744995.1 Pirellulales bacterium
ACCATCGCCTGCTGGAAAAATTCGCCGTTACCGATCGCGGCTTCGTGCGGGCGGCGCGTCGCGGACAGGTGGGCGTGTGCGCCGACCTGATCGGCTTTGCCCCCGGCGGGACGGCCCGCTTCGGGTCACCGCCGCGGGAACAGGCTTTCGATACGATTGTCTTCGCGACCGGCTATCGCCGCAGCTATCCGTTGCTGGATGCGCCGGATCAGGCCGACGGCGAGTTGGCCGATCGATTGCGATTCTTGGTGTTTCATCCCACCGAGCCGGGGCTGACCTATATGGCAGAGACGATCGCCACGCGTAGTTGTTGGCCGGTGTTCGCCGCGCAAGGCCGCGCCCTGGCCGCTTACTTCGCGGCCGAGCAGCGAGCCGCCAAAAACGTCGACGAGTTCAACCGGCGGCGCAGCAACCTCAGCCCCGATTTCAAGGGCAATGTGTTCCGCAAAGCGGACAAGTTTCATGTCGAGTATTTTCGCTACACCCGAGCAATGCACGACCTGGCCGATTGGCTGGAAGCGTAGCGAGCCGTTTACGAGCATCGCTCACAATCTACTTCGGCATTTGCTTTCCCGGACGCGAAGTCGACTCAAGTTTCGTTTTGAACAGAAGAAAACGGAGAGAACAGAGAAGTGATTCTCAGTTGCCTCCTTTCCACTCTGTTCACTCCAGGTTGCTTCCGGCAGCCTTTGAAGAGATCAAAGAACACATTAACGATTTTACTACACGCTGAATCGACATTCCGACTAGACTATTTGACACCACATTGCTTCGAACAGACCGAGCAAAATCAACGAAATTAAAATGAAAGAAAAGGAAAAGCTCGCTCGTCAACCTCGAACCACTTCAGGCATTCATTAATTGCAGGCAACAAAGGGTACAGAGTCAACAGAGATTTCGCTTCTCTGTTTTCTCTGTTTCCTTCTGTTCAAACAAGCCGTGGAGTTGACTTGCAACCATGCGAAGCAAATGTGGAAGTTATTCTTGAGTCATCCCTTGGCCGGCTAAGCTTCCGCCAAGGCGTCTTCCATTTTGTTCAGCAGTTCGTTGACGTCCTCTTCGGTATGCGCCGTCGAGGGGAACCACGGCTCGAATTGATTGGGATGGATGAACACGCCCAGTCGTTGCAGTGCGTGTTGCAGCTTGATGTAGTCGTCGAATCGGCAGTGCTGGCGGACCTCTCGATAATTGCGGAGCTGCTCAACTCGACCGTCGGTCAAAAACAGTGACAACAGCGGACCGACATGCTGCACGACGCAAGGCACACCCCGGCGGGCGAATACCTCGCGGAGGCCGGCGGCAAGCTTGTCTGTCAAGTTATAGAGATACGGATACGTATGGTGCTGGGTGGCAATGATCCGTTCCAACATGGCGTTGGCGGCGGCCATGCAGGCGGCGTTGCCAGAGTAGACGCCGCCGTGGAACATCGTTCCGTCGACCACCACCTCCATCAACTCGCGCGAGGCCCCAAACGCCGATCCGGGATAGCCTCCGCCGAGTACCTTGGCGATGGTGGTAATATCGGGCGTCACTTCGTACTTCTGTTGCGCGCCGCCGGGCGCGATCCGCATGCCGCTGATCACTTCGTCGAAGATCAGCATTGCATCGTAATCGAGCGTGATCTCGCGGAGCAGATGCAGGAAATTCGCAGGGGGCGGGATCACCCCGCAGTTGCCTTGCACTGGTTCGAGAATGACGCCGGCCAATGTATCGGCATACGTCTCGACGCAATCCTGCAAGGCGTCGAAATCGTAGGCGCGGCATACGACCAGGTCGTGCGGCGCACCGTTCATGCCCATCGTGCCGGGGATGGCCGGCCCAAAACCGCGGGCGGGCAGTTGCTCCAGCGGAGCATGGTAGCGATGAAAGGCATTGTCGCTCGATCCATGATAATTCCCCTCGAAGGCAATGATCGTCGAGCGGCCCGTGACGCAACGGGCCAGCCGCAAGGCCGACACGATCGCCTCCGTCCCGCTGCTGGAGAATCGCATCAACTCCATGCTCGGGAACAATTGCTTGATATTCTCGGCGACCTTCATGCTGATCTCGGTCGGGAAACCGAGTTGGCTGCCATGTTCGCTGATCTGCCTTATCACGGCTTCCACTACGAACGATTGCCGATGGCCGAACAACAACGGCCCGTAGGCCATATTCATGTCGAGAAATTCGTTGCCGTCCACGTCCCATAAGCGGGAACCTAACGCCCGATCGGCGACCAGCGGCAGCGCGTACGGCAATACCCGCATGGTACTGCTGTCGCCGCCTGCCAGACTCTGCTTGCCGCGGTCCAGCAACCGTTCCGACCCACTAGCGAGCGTCGTTTCCATCGTAACTGGATTCATGTGCTGTACCTCATGTTGGGCACCAGAGTGATCAAAAAACCGCCTGGAGAGATCAAAGGTAGGGGGCGACAAAAAGCGAACGCCCGTACTCGGAGGGACTGGTGGCTGACGTCGTTAGGTTGCCAGCCTACTCGTCCTCGCGCCAGTGCTGAAGCGGCAAGCGATTCGGCCCACTCGCCCCAGCTTATTTATTTAATGCAGCGTTCGTATAGTCGTCAAGATACGACAAAGCGGCGCACGCCAGCCTGCCGCGGCAGAATGCCAGAAGTTATGAGAGTGGCGACTTATTGAGCGTGCGCGGACCATCGTTAAGAGGCGCACCCCCATCGTGGCGAGGTGGCTTCACTAGGGTGTGAGGATCGCCCTGGTATGGCGAACCCTTCTAGGGATGGCGCGAGCGCCTAGCAAGCCTGTTCGGCCAAGGCCGAGAGGTCGGCATGGTGCGACTGCGCGTCTTCATCGGCGGCCAGTGATTGCACCAGGGTGTGCGGCGGCGCGGTAAGCTTGAGAATCGGCGCGAACTCCTCGAACTCGGCATCGAGCCGGGCGAACAATTCCTCTAGCGAAGGCGACGCGGCACCTCCGATCAGATGGCGATAGGCCGCCAGGAAGGCGTTCCTTTCCCGCCAATCCGCATCAGCGACACTTGGCAGCAGTGACGACAGCGACACGGCCAGTTCGTTCTTGGTGGCCTTCGACCCGGCGAGCAGCTCGACCAATTGGCAGTGCGAACCGATCAACGTGGCGAACTCCTCTGGCAATTTCCAGTTCTCGGCCAGCAATCGGCCGGCGTCGGCGTGCGTCCAGCCGAACCGCGCCTGCTCCAGCGTGGAAAGCCGAGCGCCCGTTTCCCGCTGATCGAGTAGTTCCAGATAGTCCTCGGGCAGTTCCTTGGCCAGCAGCGGCACGGCCATGTCTTGCAGCAGCGCCGCGGCGAACGCTTCTTCCGGTTCCACTTGACCGAGAATCCGGGCCATGCGCCGCGCGAACAGCGCCCGGCGAAGGGAATCCTGCCACAGGCCGCGCAGATCGAACGGGCCGCACCGCGGATTCGGCATCAGGCTGAAGACCGCGCTCCACAAGGCAAAGTTCTTGATCGTGCGAATGCCGACCAGCGTGATCGCTAGTTTGACGTTCGAGATTTCGCGCGAGAAGCCGAAATAGGACGAATTGACGAACCTCAGAACCTGGCTGGTCAGTCCCGGATCGGCCTCGATCGGTGCGGCGAACTCGGCCGGTCCGTTGTCGGGGTCTTGAGAAAGCTCCAATAGGATGATCGCGCTTTGCGGCATGGCGGGCAACTGCGCGCCAGCGACAAGCTGGAGTAAATCGATTTCGCGTGAGGAATCATGTTCCATCATCGGCCCGGCATCCCTTTGTTTGAAGGTAACAGAAGAGTGGAGCGGCTTGGCTCGCTGTCGAAACCTAGGACACGATCCCCTGCGATGCAAACCGGCACACCAGAAGCAGCGGCCGTGGCGGCCCCGCCCGCCACGGTGGATGTTGCCTTTTCAGGACGTCCGGCCTTAACGGTTGTTGCCCGAATGCAACCGGCCGATTTGCTGCCAGGAAGCGAGCCGCGCTGCAAACGGTTGCCACCACGAAGGTTGCAATCGTTGGGTGCCCGGCCGCCGACGGTTCGGCCCGAGGGTTGCGTAACGAATGGGCGAACCGATTTACTCCTGCGCACCTCCCGAATTCCGCCTGCACCATGCCCGACGCCAGCTTCACCCGGACGATCCTCATTCTGGCCATGTCGTTGCCGGCGGTGACGCTGCTGGCCTGCTGGGGCGACTCGGCCGACCGCCTGGCCCAGATGCATCCGTCCGTGCTGGCCGCCATGCAATTGCTGGCTACGTTGACGGCGATGATGACGCCTGAAACCGAAGCAGAGGCTTAGCGCCTACCTGGCTCGCTTTCAAAAAGTCTCGGTAGACAGATACCTGGGGTTCCAGCCTGCTCGCTGTGCGCTCGCCGGCTTACACCCCAGGCTACGTGCTGCCGCCGCTCCGCGGCTCTCGTTCGAAGTACAAAGTCCCGGAGGGACGACATAGCCGGCCAAACAAGACGCCCCGACCCGGCTTACTCCGCCGCCGGCGGCAGGAACTGTTGGTCGTGACGGGATTGTCGCAAGCGAACCAGCAGCAGTTGCCGCATGGGTCGTCCGCCGGCCGACTCGGTGAAGAAGTGATGCCCCAGACTGCCTGGAAGATCGTCGTTCTGGCCGAGCAGCAGCATCTCGCCCGGCGCTAGTTCGCAACGAAGCGCCATCTGGTCAAAGGTCTCCTTGTCGCGGGTCGTCTCGACGCGAAACATGCCGTCGCCGCCGCGGTACTGCTTTTTGAATTGGCCAAAGTGTATCTCCGGCAGCAGCCGCAACCCGACGCTCCCTTCGCGCCGCCGAGCCGCCTGCAACGCGAACTGAGGCTGCGCTTCCCGGAAGCTGCGTCCACGGACGCCCCCCTCCTCGGTATAAAGCAATTGCATCAGCGGGCGCACTTCGCCGGCGGCGATCTCCGCCGGTTCGCCCGACTCGAGATAAAGCTGATGCACGGTGACTTTCGGTTCTTTGGAGATGTCGATGCCCGGCAACGAGTGGCCGTCCGTTTCGGAAGCTTCTCGCGGAACCGGGACTTCGTCGGCGGCGGACTCCGCCTGCTCGGCAAACAACAACTCCTCCAAGGGGCGCGGCAGGCGGCCCCCCAGCTCACCCGCACGAAAGCCGTTGCGGGCGGCCGCGCGGCGCGATTCGGCCGGCAACGCTTGCTCGTCCACCAGTCGCCACACTTCCTGGGCCGTTTTCGTGTCGCCCGGCGCAAACTTGACGAACACCACCTCCAACGCGATTTGCGCCGGATCCGCCTCCAGCGGCGTCAGCAACGACTGGTTCGAGTCGACCGGCAGAGGACGCGCCGCCGGCTGGATCAGCGCGCAGCCGGGCGGAACCGTCGCCAAAGCCAGCATCAGACAATAAAGTCGCGGAGCGAACATTCGTTTCCTAGCAGCGGCCGGACCAATCAGGGAACCTTTATCTCAACTGTGGCGTACATTAGTGAAGAGTTGCGGTGGCTGTCAATGTCGACAGAATATAGACTGAGTGGGCGTTGATTGACCGGCGGCCAATCGTCAGGCAAGCTGAAGTATATTGCGAGAGCACGCACCATGAAGAAATTCGCCCTGCTGATGCTAGCAGCCGCGGCCATCACTGCTTTACTGGTCGGATTGAACCGCTACGTGCTGCGTCAGCCGATCGGACCGCCGCAAGAAGTTGCCGCGGAACAGCCGGCGCAAGCGGCCGACGACATCCTGTCAGAAACGGATACGAAAGTGGAAAAGAGCGACGCGCAATGGCGCGAGCAACTCACACCCGAGCAATACTACGTCACCCGACAGGCGGGTACCGAGCGCGCTTTTACCGGCGAGTATTGGGACAATAAGGAGAGCGGGGAATATGCCTGCATTTGCTGCGGGCAACTGTTGTTCGATTCGGCGACCAAGTACGAGTCGGGCACCGGTTGGCCGAGCTTCTGGCAGCCGATCTCCGCGGAAGCGATTGCCGAAAAGATCGACCGCAAGTTTTTCTTCATGCCGCGCACCGAAGTGCTGTGCAGCCGTTGCGACGCCCACCTGGGGCACGTCTTCCCCGACGGTCCCGAGCCGACCGGCCTGCGGTACTGCCTCAACTCCGCGGCGCTGCAATTTATGCCAGCACAAGCACCAAGCGAAAGCGAGTAGCAATACAAGCTCGCAGCGCAAGCAAGTGGGTTGCGCCCCAACTGGTTTGGCACCGCGACCCACGCACGGCCCAGGGGACCATGCTACTACCCACTCGCTTGCGCTTCGAGCTTGTATTACTCGCTAAACACTTCGCCGACGCGGCTGGTGCCGGTCAGCGCTCGTAGCGAGACTTCCAGCAGCCGACCATTGCGGTTGCGGAGCAGCACATTGGCCGAGGAACAGGTGCCGTCGGGATAGAACAGAATCGGCGGCGACCAGACGATCTCCTCAAGCCTGCCGCCGAGACCGTCGTTCTCTTCCAGCGCCGCGGCCGCCTCCGCGCCGCGGCGGTCGATCACTTGGTGCGCCGCGACGAAGGTGATTCCCTCGGCCAGCCGCTGCTCGTGATCTTCCGCGGACACGACGAACTGCGACCGGGCGACTTCCTCGGCGCTGAGACTGTTGGCGCCGGCCAGCTCATCGGGTCCGTAGTAAGGTTGCAAGCGATACTGTTCGCCCCCCTGCTCGAAGCGGAAACCCTGGATGTTGCCGCTTTGCATCGCCTCGACGCGCGCCTGCGCCCAAGCGGCCCGCAGAGCGTCGGCGGCGATGTTGAGTTTGCGATTCTCCATCGAGCCGCGGAGCGTCGGCGCCGCCAGCGCCGCGAACACGACCATCAAGGCCAACACCAGCAGCAACTCGATTAACGTCAGGCCAGATTTGCAAGGTGCAACCCTTCTCCCTTTGGGAGAAGGTGGCCGAAGGCCGGATGAGGGCGGCGGTGCTTGTTGGCAAGCCGTCATCTGATTCATCGAACGGCATAGCCAACTCGTGGCGTCGCCCTCATCCGTCTGCTGCGCAGCCACCTTCTCCCGGAGGGAGAAGGGTTTTGCAACAGACGGCCGAAGTGTTGGCACGGAAGCTTGCTTGCTGTGGACCCTTGCTCGCCCGTTCTTGTACAACAGAGATCCCTTCGCACAGCGAATCGGAACGATCGTGCCACACACTGCTATCTTTGAGCCGCAAGACTGCATCGCCCCCCCTCCGGCTCAGTTGCTGATGTCGTCGTCTGTGCCGTCGACGCCGTCGGGGCCGAACGACCAGATGCGGTACGTGCTGGAATCGACCAACTGGTACTGGTACGGATTGCCCCACGGATCGGAAGGGACCATCCGCCGCCCGTCACGCAGCGGCACGTCGAGGTAGGGATTGGTCCACTTGTCGGGGTTTCTCAAATCGCTGGGCTGCTCGACCAGCGCTTGCAAACCTTGGCTGGTGGTGGGATATCCGTTCATGTCGAGGTCGTACATATCCAGCCCCTTCTTGAACAGGCTGATCTGCGACTTCGCCGCGTCGACCATCGCGCTCTCGCGGGCGCCGCGAATATAAACGGTCGCCAGCGATCCCAGGATCACCAGGATCACCAGCACCAGCAACACTTCGATCAACGTAAAGCCGCCACGCTGCGGGCGACGTGTGCCTCGTCTGTTCATCGTTCTTTTCTCCTCTGAGTTAACACCTTACATTACACGGTACTGCTCATTTTTAACACCGGCAGCAGCAGGCCGCTGACGACGAGCAGTACCACGCCGGCCAGGATCAACAACATGATCGGCTCCAATAGTCTCACCGCCAGATCGAGTCGGCGTTGCGTGCTGCGGTCCAGTCCGTCGGCGACCTGGACCAGCACCGTATCGAGCGAGTTCGACTCTTCGGCCACGGCGATCATCTCCACCACGGTGGGCGGAAAGTGGCCGCACTCGGCCAGCGGCTTGGCGAGCGATTCGCCGGCCGAGATATTCTCGGCCGCCGCGCCGATGGCGTCGCTCAGCACCCAGTTGCCGGCCGCCTGACGGCTGATCTCCAACGACTTGAGGATGCCGACGCCATTGCCCAGCAGCGTTCCCAGCACGCGGCAAAAGCGGGCCACCGCCAGGTTCTGAAAAACGCTCCCCACGACCGGCAGCTTCAGCAACCAGCGATCGCGCCAGCGACGCCCTTGATCCGTCTGAATCCGCGAGCGAAAAATAAAGTACAACAACACCAGGGCGATGACCAGGAACAGCCCGTACGATTTGAGCGACTCGCTAAACCATAGCAGCCCCTCGGTCACCGCCGGCAGCTCGCCTTGCTCGCGCAAGTTGGCGAACATCTCTTCAAAGCTTGGCACGAAGAATACCAGCAGCCCGCCTACCACCAGCGTACCGACCACGGCCAGGAAGATCGGATAGGCCAGCGCCCCGATGGTCCGCGCCTTGAGATCCTCCTGCGTTTCGGTGAACACGGCCACCCGGTCGAGCGCGTCTTCCAGAAACCCGCCCTCGCCGCCGGCACGGACCATGCTGACGGCCATCTCGCTGAACGCCTTGTGCCGTGCCATCGCGTCGCCGAGGGTGGAACCGTCCTCGACGCGGGCGTAGACGTCCGTCAGCACGTCGGCCAGCGTCGCGTTGGAAGTTTGATCTTTGATCACCTCCAGCGACCGCAGCAACGGCACGCCGCTGCGCAGCAAGCCGGCCAGTTGACCGTAGGTGGCGGCCATCAGTTGACCGTTGATCCGGCGGCGACGAAACAACTCGCCGGCCGACTGCGCTGATTCCTTCGCCACCGCCACTTGCACCGGAAACAGCGACTTGCCGGACAAGGCGGTCACCGCGTCGCGCTCCGTCTGCGCACTGATCACCCCGGCAATCCGATTGCCGCCGGCGTCGCGCGCGATGTAAGCAAAGTCGGGCATGGGGATGTTTGATTTCGGATTGCAGATTTCAGATTTCAGATTGGCTGGCTCTCAATCTGAATTCTGAAATCTGAAATCCTAAATGATAACCTTGTGAATCGTATCGCCCTTGGTTACTCTGAGCACTTCTTCCACGCTGGTTTCTCCGAGAATCGCTTTTCGCCAGCCGTCTTGGCGGAGCGAGCGCATGCCGGCTGCGGCGGCCGTCTTGGCGATTTCCCAGGTGCTGGCCTTCTGTTGCGCTAGTTCGCGGATTTTGTCGGTGGTGACCAGCAGTTCGTAGATGCCGCTGCGGCCGGAGTAGCCGGTGTGGCGGCAGTCGCGGCAGCCGGTTTTGCGGTACAGTTTGCCCCCTTCGGCCGCCAGTTCGTCCCAGGGAAAGTCGCCCGGCAGTTCATCGCGCCGCGGCTCATACGCCTCGCGGCATGCTCCGCAGAGGCGGCGGACCAGCCGCTGGGCCATCACCGCCTCGACCGTGCTGGCGACCAGAAACGGCTCGGCCCCCATGTCGCTCAGTCGCGCGTAAGCGCCGGCCGCGTCGTTCGTGTGCAGCGTGCTGAATACCAAGTGGCCGGTAAGCGAAGCTTGGATCGCGTTCTGCGCGGTCTCCAGGTCGCGAATTTCGCCGACCAACACCACGTCGGGATCGTGCCGCAGGATCGATCGCAGGCTGCTGGCGAACGTCAGTCCGATCCGCGGCTGCACTTGAATTTGGTTGATGCCGTCCAGTTGGTACTCGACCGGATCCTCGGTGGTAATAATCTTGGTCTCGTCATTCTTGATCTCCAGCAGGGAACTATAGAGCGTGGTCGTCTTGCCGCTGCCGGTCGGGCCGGTCACCAGCACGATGCCGTGGGGCATTTCGATCAGCAGCCGGAAAGTGGCATAGGTGGCGTCGTCCATGCCGAGCTTGCGCAGCTCGAACGCCATGGCGCCCTTGTCGAGAATCCGCATCACGATCCCTTCGCCGTGGATCATGGGAATGACCGAAACGCGGATGTCGATCTCTCGGCCAGACACGCGGAGCTTCATCCGTCCGTCTTGCGGCAGGCGCTTTTCGGCGATGTTCAGCCGCGACATAATCTTCAGCCGGCTGATGATCGCCGCATGAAAGCGGTTGATCTCCGGCGGAACCGGTTGCGGCTGCAGCATGCCGTCGATGCGGTAGCGGACCACCAGTCCCGACTCTTGCGACTCGATATGCACGTCGCTGGCCCGCGATTCGATCGCTTCCAGCAAGATTTCGTTGACCAGCCGCACGACCGACGCTTCTTGCGCCTGTTCGCTCAGTTCGCTGCCGTCGGTCTCGATGTCGTCGAGCAGCTCGATGCCGTCGTCTTCGGTTTCTTGCTCCAGCAAGCCTTGCACGGTCTCGCCGCCGACGCCCAGATGCTTTTTGATCAACTTGGCGATCTCACCGCGAGCGGCCAGCACGGGCGTGACCGTCAGGCCGGTGCTGGCGCTGAGATCGTCGAGCGGGTAGAGATCGAACGGATCACTGGTGGCCACGATCAACGTGCCGTTCTCGCGGCGCAAGGGAAACAGCGTCTCGCGATGGATCAGTTTCTGCGGAAACGTTTTGAGCAGCGACAGGTCGATTTCCTGTTCTGACAGGTCGACGAACAGCAGGCCGATTTCCTCGCCCAAGGCACGCAGCGCCTCGTCCTCGCGCACGAATCCCAGCGCGACGGCCGCTTCGACCAGCGGGGCGCCGTCCTGCTTGGATTGCGCTTCGCGCGACAGTTCAAGCCGACGGGCGTCGAGCAGCCCGCGACGGAGAAGGATTTCGCCTGCTTCCATGATACCTTCGATACGTTAAGTCTATTCCCAGCATAACCAGGCGGTCGGCGATGCTCTACATAGCGGGCCTACAGCACAGTGGGCCTAGCACGGCCGGCCTAAAGCCAAAGAGCGTCCCAGACGGCACCCGCGCGGGCGCCTCGTCTGGGACGCTGCATTGAATAGTACCCATTGCAAGGCAACGGGTTACATCAGTCGTGGCGGGACCGATTATTCGTCCGACGATTCATTGCGATCGCCACGGCCACGACGGCCGCGGTCGCCCCGCTCGCGATCCCCCTCGGCCCGCTGACGGAAGCCGAACCCTCCTTGGGTGGATAACTCGAACGGCTTGCCGGTCAGCTTCTCCAACTGGGCGCGCTGCTCGGGGGTGAGGGCTTCGAGCACTTGCTTGCGGGCTTCCTCACGAGCGGCGGCGATCTTCTCATTCATCTGCTCGGTGGCCTTGGCGGCAGCTTCTTCGAGTTGCTTCTTCTGTTCGTCGCTGATTTTGAGCGTTTCGGCCAGTTCGCCTTCCAGCAGCGCGCCGCTAGTGCCGCGTGCTCGCAGTTGCATCTGAACGCCGATCTGCTTGAGGCGTTCGCTCTGGTGCGGCAGCAGGATCTTGTCGGCCTTGGCTTGCATTTCCTGCTGCATTTCAGCCATTTTCTCGCGCATCTCGGTGAATCGCTCGCGACGCGCTTCCGGATCCAGGTCGCGCAGCCCGGAGAATACGTCTCGCATCTGCTCGCGGGCCTCTTCCTGCAGCTTGGTGAGCTGCTCGATCTGGTCGTCGACGATTTCCAGTTCCTTGCGTATCTGTTCGTTCTGAAGCAAACCGAGGCCGCCACCACCGCCGAATCCGCCGCCAAAGCCGCCCGGGCCGCGACCACCCGGTTGGGCCACGGCGGTCGCCGCCAACGTGCCGAATACCATCACCGTGGCCGCCAACGCAACAATAGATCGCTTCATCGCTTAAACTCCAAGTTCTAAAGGGTTTCGAATCAGAATGTGGATACTGGATTACAGTGGGGTCGCAAACCACAATCCCAATAATATCCAACCCCGTGGCGGGCGTCAGGTATCGCCCGAGCGGAACCTTTTGACAAACAGCGAGTTACAAGCATTCTTCGCGATTGAATGGGTCGGTCGCCATCGGGTAGAATCGGTTAAAGGTGATAAATCAGCCGGATCACGGTCTGCCGAGCCACTTGTTCGCCCAATTGAAAGGCGTACCGATGGGAAACGTCCACCAACTGCCGCGGTTGCTGCTGGTCGCAGCGCTGCTCGGATTCGTCGCCTCAGAGGCATGCGCCCAGCGGGGCCGCGACGACGACGACGGCGATCGCCGCCGGTACGATCCGGCCGAAATGTTGCCTCGCTTCGACGAGAACGGCGACGGCGTCATCCAGCCGGATGAAGTCTCCGGCCGAGCACGGCGCTATTACGAGCGGATCATCAGTGACGCGGGGCTGGACCCGAACCAGCCCATCGTGATCGCCCACGCACTGGAGGTGTTCCGCCGCCGCGAGGTTCGTCAGCAACATGAAGAATGGCGCGACACGCTCCGCAACCAGTCGGCCGACGCCCTGGTGCCCGGCTTCGGCGAGACGGTCGACCTGCCGGCGGTCCCGGGTTTTGGTCCGCTGGAAGGAGACTTGCTGCCGCTGGAGCAGCTTTATACCGAGGGTCTGTTGCGCGAGGTGGACGAACTATTCGAGCGATACGATCGCGATGGCGATGGTCGGCTCGATGCCGAGGAACAACGCCGGGTGCGCTGGTCGAGCGATCCGGCGGAGTCGGACGCCAACGGCGACGGGATGCTGGACCGCCGCGAAATGGCCGAGCGAC
>JBGTJT010000293.1:0-2576 GCA_041744995.1 Pirellulales bacterium
AGATTTCCGTCAGTTCGCCGACGTCGCCCCCGGCCGGCCGCGGTTTGTCACCATCCGGCCGCGGTTCGCCGGCAGCCAGGACGAACGTTCCCCACCCGGCCAACACCCCGACCAGCAACACCAGCCGTCCCAGCGCAGTCACCCCCTCGGCAATATTCGGCAGCAGTCCCATAGTTTGCATCATAACCGATCTGCCGGCGAGGCGGAAACGTTGAATGACGAAGTACAGTGGGCAAGCCGCGAGAAATCAGCCATAATGTTGAAGGCCGTCATTTACGGTACGGCATCTTGCTTCGTGCGGCTTCAGGCGAGGATGCAATGCCGAATACGTTTCATTACACGGATCAGGATGGGTGGAATGCCATCCGCTCCCAGAAGGAGTGGTCTTTCAAGGCAAGCCAGCCGAAAAACCCAGACCGTCCGCCCGGTGCATACTTCACTGATATTGAGCCGACGGAGCAGAACTTGAGAACACTACACAAGCGGATTCGCGTTCCCAAAGTGAAACAGGAATTCGTGTTCTGGTTTGTGGGACGAGAAGGTCTAAGTCAGCTTGATGGCGGTCGGGGACGAGATAAATGGATCTTTTTCAGTCCTGTAGACTACCACGTTTCTGAGGCGAGGCAACGGCATGGCAATAAGACCGAACAATTGCGGGGAGTATTCAAATGATCGGCGGGATTGATGTTCGGCTACCCACGATGGCCGGTGAGTCGTCCATCGAGGTCGCAGTTCGTGCGGTTCGACAGCGATGGCCTCTGGCGACATTTGAGAATGCTTTCACTGGAGAACACTATACCCACTTCTGGCAGATTCCGTTTGGCGAGATTCAGGAACTTTTCGTCTACCGTGACTCCCAATGTGCTGCGAAGTGGGACGCGGATGGCGCAGTGCCGGAGGTGTACAACACGATGGTTCATCTGATCCTCGACGACGACCTATTGACCGTCGTGGTAGACGAAAGAAACGCCGCTATGAACGAGTTGCTTGCAGCGATTCAGTCAGGTCTTCGTGATGAAATCTTTTACGTCCCGGCGGAATTGGAGGCAGCATGAGTACGGCATCCCCAACTACACTAGAAGAGGCCATTCAGCACGCTGGTGAAGCGTGGTTGATCGATTCGTTTGCTCCACCAGAAGCCGCAATGGACCACATTTTTCAGACCCTTGCGGCAGTTCAGCAAGAAGCACAGGAGCGACTGGGCGATCGTGCGCCAAACCTTTCGGAAGCGGCCCTTGTTCACGAATACCACCGCAATCCACTTCGTGTGCGAGGATTCTTTCAGGCCCTCGGCGGGACTCGGACGCCGGCAATGCTGTTGATGGTATGGCGGATTATCCAAGGCATGGAGGTGAAGGAAATTCAAATGGGCTACCAGCGCCAGCAGTCGTATAAGGTGCAAGTCATTCTCGAATCACCATATGGAGAACAGGACGAGCCGTACGTTTCAGGTAACATTCAAGACTTCGCCCTGTTTCGTCATATCGGCATCATGGAGATTGGAGGTGCGCCTGTCTTCGACGGCTTTTACGCCCTGAAAGTTCGAGGGCTCAGCTCTTGACGTCGTTGAGGTTGGAGTTCTTGTCGGTGAACCTACGGAGGGGTTCCGACGGGTTCATAATGGCGAGTCTACCAGCAGGTCTCACTGGCAACGAATACCACCCGCCCCGCGCATGCGTGCCATGGACGATCCACCCGCTCCGAACAAAATGACGTCCGCGCTGCGCATGCGGTTGGCGCACCTTTTGCAAATCGCGGTGCTGCTGGCCGTTGTGGCGATGTTTGCCGGGTTGCTTGGTCGCTGGCATTTCGCCTTCGACTTGGCCAGCCATTTCCGCGTGCAATGCGCAGTCGTCTTGCTGCTGGCTGCCCCGCTGCTGTGGATTCTGAACAGCCGGCGCTGGGCGGTCGTGGGCCTGGCGGCCGGGCTGGGGCTGGTCGTCAGCTTGCGGCCGTACTTGCCGCCGGCGGAGGATGCGCCTGCCGGCGAATATCGCCTGATGACGATGAACGTCCACACGTCCAACCCGCGGCACGAGCTGGCGATTGCAGCGATCCGCGCCGCCGATCCCGACATCGTTCTGCTGCAGGAAACCGACGCCCGCTGGCTGGCGTCGCTGGATGCGGCGCTGGCCGCAGATTGGCCCTATCGCGAGACCGTGCCGCGGAGCGACAACTTTGGCATCGCCATTTACAGCAAGCTTCCCTGGCTCTCGTGCGAAGTGGTCGAGCATACCGACCAACTGCCGACGCCGGCGATCGACGCCCGTTTCGAGTTGCCCAACGGCCAGCCACTGCGGCTGTTCGGCGTGCATCCGTTGCCGCCGATGAACGATCGCCTGTGGAGTTCCCGCAATGCGCTGTTCGCCGGGCTGGCCCGCGAGGTTCGCCGGGCAGGGCCGGAGCGGACGATCGTGGCGGGCGATCTGAACTGCACGCCCTGGTCCTATTGGTTCGGCCGCTTGTTGCGCGACGCGCAGCTTGGCGACTCCGGCGGCGGCCGATTTCCGCGGAGCACTTGGTCGCCATTGCCGAACGTGCCGCTGGCCGGGCTGCCGATCGACCACGTGCTGGTC